>CAYOZY010000001.1:0-42518 GCA_964408525.1 uncultured Sphingobium sp.
TCGCGAGAATGGGGAGGCCCGGCTGGCGCCGCTCTGCCTCATCGATGGCGGCGGCCAGCACATCGCAGCGCAGCACCATCCCCGCCCCGCCGCCCGCGGGCGTATCATCGACGGTGCGGTGCTTGTCCGCCGCGAAGTCGCGTATCTGGATGGGGTCGCACGACCATATACCTTCAGCGAGCGCGCGGCCAGCAAGCGACACGCCCAACGGGCCGGGGAACATCTCCGGGTAAAGGGTGAGGATTTGGGCGGCGAAGGTCATTGTGATTTTCGCTTAATGTACGCCTTCGCTGAAAGCCAACCAGTCCACCAGCCAACAGTTGCAATCAAAATAAGCGCAATG
Source organism: uncultured Sphingobium sp. (assembly GCA_964408525.1). Classification (GTDB taxonomy): domain Bacteria; phylum Pseudomonadota; class Alphaproteobacteria; order Sphingomonadales; family Sphingomonadaceae; genus Sphingobium. The sequence goes on from CAYOZY010000001.1 coordinate 344, forward strand.
CCAGTCGCTACTCGGCCTTGAGGATTCTCATCAACTTCCAAAGGCACAGCAAATTCAACCGCGATCAAAGGGACGCAGATCAATGGCAACGGCGCAGCAGACCAGTTGACAATATCCCGATGTTCCATGCTTGGCCGATAGCGCTTCAATAACAGCGCCAAAACATACGATGCCACAGAGACGAGTGCCAGCGGCAGCAAACTGAACAAGACAGAGAATAATATTAATCCTTCCATCACCCCGCCCAATTCTCTGTCTTCAGCCCCGGCACATCGGCAAAGTCCGACACCTTCTCACACTAGATCACTCCACAAAAATCGAGTCAATCACCGCGCGGGTGCCCTCGATCTGGGCCGCATGCATCGGCACCATGAAACGGTTGCCGGATTTGCCGCTCGCTTCGGCGGGTCGCTCGATCTCGATGATGTCGCCAGCCCCGAAATTCTCGATCGCGACGATCGCGCCCAGCGCCTCGCCCGCATCCGAAACGCAGGGCAGTCCGATCAGGTCAATATGATAATATTCGCCCTCGCCCAGCGGAGGCAGGGCGGACCGCGGCACGGTCAGCTCGGTGCCGCGAAGAGCTTCGGCATCGTTGCGATTGGCGACCTCGGTAAAGCGCGCGACCGCGCCATTGGATCCGGCGCGCACCGATTTGAGGGTGAGCGTCCGCCCACCCGCATCGAAGCTCGTATAGGGTTTGAGGCTGTCCGGCCCATCGCCGAACAGCTTCAGACGCACCTCGCCCGTAACGCCATGCGCGCCGATGATAGCGGCGAGCACAACGGGACGGTCAGCTTCCAAGGGTCAGCTCTCGGCCTTTTCCTCGCCGGTCTCTTCGGCGGGAACTTCTTCCGACGCAGGAGCATCCTCTTCCACCGGCGCCTCAACCGATGCGGCGTCCGGGTCCGCCGCCGGTGCGTCCGGCGTGCCGCCCTCGGCCGCCTGATCCGCCATCGCGGCGGCGTCTTCGGCGGTCGCGGTTTCCGGCACTTCGTCGGCGACGGCTTCGGCTACAGCCTCGACCTCGACGGCCTTGGCGGCCTCGGCCGCCTCGGCGGCTTCCGCGGCCTTGGCAGCGCGATCTTCGGCGCGGTCCTTGGCCTTCTGACCCGGCTCGCCCTTGTTCGGGTTGTTGCGCGCAGGACGCTCTTTCACCCCGGCGGCATCGAGGAAGCGGGCAACACGATCGGTCGGCTGCGCGCCCTGCGCCACCCAATATTTCGCACGCTCGGCATCGAGCACCACGCGCTTCTCGTCGGTTTTGGCGAGCAGCGGATTATAGCTGCCGATGCGCTCGATGAACTTGCCGTCGCGCGGGGCGCGGGCATCCGCGACGACGATGCGGTAATAGGGGCGCTTCTTCGAACCGCCGCGCGAGAGACGAATGGATGTTGCCATGTACCTAACCTTGCCTTTCTGAAAACAAATCAAACAGTTGAATTTAAAATGCTATTTCTTGCCGAAATTTCCGAATCCGGGCGGAAGTTTGGGCATGTCGCCGCCAGGAAGCCCTGGGAGCCCGCCCGCTCCGCCACCGCCGAGCAAACCTTCGAGGCCACCGCCTTTGCCGCCCATGCCGCCAAACATCTTGGCGAGGCCGCCCAATCCGCCCATCTTGCGGATCTTCTTCATCGCCGTTTCCATTTCCTGATGCATTTTCAGGAGCTTGTTGACATCCTGCACGGTGCGGCCCGCACCCTTGGCGATGCGGATCTTGCGCTTGGCGTTGATGATCGCGGGGCGCTCGCGCTCCTTGGGCGTCATCGACCCGATCAGCGCATCGAGATGCACCAGCGCCTTGTCGTTCATGCCGCTCTGCGCCATCGCCGCCTGCGCCTTCTTCATGCCGGGTATCATGCCCGCGAGCGCGCCGAGGCCGCCCATTTGCTGCATCTGGCGCAACTGCATGCGCAGGTCGTTCAAATCGAACTGACCCTTCGCCATTTTTTTGGCGAGCTTGTCGGCCTCTTCGGCGTCGATGACTTCGGCGGCGCGTTCTACCAGTGACACCACATCGCCCATGCCGAGGATGCGCTGGGCGACTCGCGCCGGGTGGAAAGGCTCGATAGCGTCCAGCTTTTCGCCGGTGCCCGCGAACTTGATCGGCGCGCCGGTGACAAAGCGCATCGAGAGCGCCGCGCCGCCGCGTGCATCGCCGTCCATACGCGTCAGCACCACGCCGGTCAGCGGCACCTGCTCGGTGAAGCTTTTGGCGACGTTGACCGCGTCCTGGCCGGTCAGGCTGTCGACGACCAGCAGGATTTCTTGCGGAACCGCGACTTCGGCCACCGCCTTCATCTCGTCCATCAGCGTCTGATCGACATGCAGGCGGCCCGCCGTATCGAGCATCACCACATCATAGCCCTGCAACTTCGCCGACTGGAGCGCGCGCCGGGCGATCTCGACCGGGCGCTGGCCCGCAACGACGGGAAGCGTGGTTACGTCGCACTGCGTGCCGAGCACCGCGAGCTGCTCCTGCGCCGCCGGGCGATTGACGTCGAGCGACGCCATCATCACCTTCTTGCGGTCTCTTTCCTTCAACCGCCTGGCGATTTTGGCGGTGGTGGTGGTCTTGCCCGATCCTTGCAAGCCGACCATCATGATGACGGCGGGCGGCGCCGCGTCGAGCATCAGCTCGCTGCCCTCAGCGCCCAGAAACTCGGTCAGCGTGTCGGAGACGATCTTGACGACCATCTGCCCCGGCGTGACCGAACGCAGCACGTCGCTGCCTACAGCGCGATCGGTGGCGCGGTCGACGAACTCGCGCACCACTGGCAGGGCAACGTCCGCCTCCAGCAGCGCGATTCGCACCTCGCGCATCGCGGCGCGGACGTCATCCTCCGTGAGCGCTCCGCGCCCCCGCAGCTTGTCGAACACACCGTTCAGGCGATCACTGAGCGATTCGAACATTACAACCCCAAACCAGCGGAAACCCGCGCAAAACCTCGCGTCCCTGAAACGACGAACACGCCGGTGGGCGAAACCTCGCCGACCAGCGTCGATCCGTGGACCCGTTGGCGCATTGCGCCGGACCGTGGATGTTCAGGGTATCGAACGATCCTGAGACCGTCCGATTGCTTGGCAGCCCCCTAGGGGAAATGCGCGGGGAAGGCAAGCCGGTTAGGGTCCTGACCCTAGCATCTTGCGGTGCGCTATGCGCATCCTAATATTCTGCATATGACCACCCGTCGGATCATCACCGTCAACGACAGCATGCAAAGCGGCTATCGCTATGAGCTGACCGCGCCGGAGGGGGAAGATTTTCATCCGGACTTCCAGCCCTTTTTCTCTCCGCAGGAAATGCTGGAGATGGGGGTGTTCGAAGGGAAATATTGCAACGACTGCGCGGGCGAACTGCCTGCCGCCTGGTTCGAAAACGCCAAGATCTCTGGCATTGCGGATGAAAATCTGAACTATTTCGGCCTCAAGAGCCGCCAGCCGCTTTCGGTATGGCGGCAAAAGGGCTGGATATATGGCCCCGATGTGCGCGGCTGGTTCCAATGGTATTGCCGTTATTATCTCGGTCGCCGCCTGCCGGAAATCGACGCGATACAGATCAGGCGCTGGCGCGCTTTCTCGCGCCATGCGGGTCAGATACGCGCGAATTGCGCGCCGGGAGACATTTTCTGCCGCCCGCGCCAGCGGCAAGCGTTGCTGCAATGGGCCTATGATCCGCTGATCTGATGGACCGCGAGCCGTGGACTTTCGCGCATTTCGTCCCTAAATGCGCGGCATGGGACGTTTCTCCAAAATGCATGGCCTTGGCAACGACTTCGTTGTGATCGACGCACGCGAGAGCGCGGTAGAGATGACGCCTGCCCGCGCGCGCGCAATCGCGAACCGGCACACCGGCATCGGTTGCGACCAACTCATCCTTGTCGGCGCCTCGGACAAAGCGGATGTGTTGATGCGCATCTTCAACGCCGATGGGAGCGAGGTGGAGGCGTGCGGCAATGCGACGCGCTGCATCCCGTTGTTCGTGGGTCGTGACGTGACTATCGAGACGAAAGCAGGCGTGCTTGAAGCGAGGCGTGCTGCGGAAGGCGTGAGCGTCGACATGGGCGCGCCGCGCTTTGAGTGGGACGCCATACCGCTGGCCTATGCGATGGACACGCTCTCCATGCCGGTGAGCTGGGAGGATCTGCCCGCGCCCGCCGCCGTCAATGTCGGCAATCCGCACATGATCTTCTTCGTCGATGATCTGGATGCCGTGGACGTGGAAAGGCTTGGACCGATGATCGAGCATGATCCGCTCTTCCCGGAGCGCGTGAACGTCAACTTCGCGCAGATTATGGGGCCGAAGCGCATCCGCCTTATAGTGTGGGAGCGTGGCGCAGGGCTGACGCAGGCCTGCGGCACCGGCGCTTGCGCGACTGCCGTTGCCGCGATCCGTCGCGGGCTGGTGCGCGGGCCGGTGACGGTTTCGTTGCCGGGGGGCGATCTGGTGATCGACTGGCGGACCGGCGCGCCGATCATGATGAGCGGCCCGGCGACGTTCGTTTTTTCCGGCGAGGCCGACTGGGAAAGCTTCTGATGTCGGGGGCAGAGGTCATCACCTTCGGCTGCCGCCTCAACATCGCCGAAAGCGAAGCGATGCGCGCCCTCGCTGGCGGCGAGGATAATCTCGTCATCGTCAATAGCTGCGCTGTGACCGGCGAGGCGGTGCGACAGGCGCGGCAGGCGATCCGCCGTGCGCGGCGCGCCCGCCCCGAAGCGCGGATCGTCGTTACCGGCTGCGCGGCGCAGACAGACCCGGCGATGTTCGCGGCCATGCCGGAGGTCGATCAGGTGGTCGGCAATCGGGAGAAGATGCAGGCAGATGCCTTTGCTCCCGCTGCTGAAAGAGTGCACGTTTCCGACATCATGGCGGTGCGCGAGACCGCGCCGCATCTCATCTCCGCCTTTGCCGATCATGCCCGCGCCTTTGTCGAGGTTCAGAATGGCTGCGACCATCGCTGCACCTTCTGCATTATCCCCTATGGCCGGGGGAACAGCCGCTCGGTCCCGGCGGGCGCGGTGGTCGATCGCATCAAGGCGCTGGTCGACGAAGGCTATAAGGAGGTCGTGCTCACAGGCGTCGATGTGACGAGCTATGGCGCCGACCTGCCGGGCGCGCCGACGCTGGGCGCGCTGATCGAGCGGATACTCACGCATGTGCCGGGGATGCCCCGCCTGCGGCTTTCCTCGCTCGACAGCGTGGAGATCGACGACCGCCTGTTCGCGCTGGTGACTCAGGAAAGCCGGGTGATGCCGCATCTCCATCTCTCGCTGCAATCGGGTGACGACATGATCCTGAAACGCATGAAGCGCCGCCACAGCCGCGCGGACGCAGTTCGCATCGTCGAGCGGCTGCTCGATGCCCGGCCGGAGATCAGCATCGGCGCGGACATCATCGCCGGTTTTCCGACCGAGACCCAGGAGATGTTCGAGGGCAGCCTGGAGCTGGTGAGCGATTGCCGCATCGTTCACGGCCATATCTTCCCTTACAGCCCTCGCAAAGGTACACCTGCGGCGAAGATGCCTCAGGTCGAGGCACGGGTGATAAAGGACCGCGCGGCGCAGCTGCGCGCGGCCTGCGCCGACAATCGCGCAAGCTGGCTGCGCTCGCTGGTCGGCACGCGTCAGAGCGTGGTCGCGGAAGGCGACGGAACCATGGGGCATGCCGGGAATTTTGCTCCAGTGCGCCTTTCCGTCCCAAAATCACGCGGCGAAATCCACGCCGCGACCATCTCCGGGGTTGAGAATGGCGTACTTATCGAGCAAGAGCCTGCCCGATGAGTGAAGACGCACCCAAAAGCTGGCGCGAGCGCCTGTTCGGCGGCCTGAAGCGCACATCGGAAAAGCTGGGCGACAATCTGACCGGACTGTTCGCCAAGCCGCTTGACGACCAGACGCTCGATGAGATTGAGGAAGCGCTAATCGTTTCGGACCTCGGTCCCAGCATGGCTATGCGCATCCGCGACCGGCTGGCGACAGGGCGCTTCAAGCAGACGATCACCGAGGAATATTTGCGCGAGGTGATCGCGGACGAGGTTGAAAATGTGCTGCGGCCGGTGGCGAAACCGCTGGTGGCGAAAGACATGCGCCCGCAGGTTATTCTCGTGATCGGCGTCAACGGATCGGGCAAGACGACGACCATCGCCAAGCTCGCCAAGCGCTTCCAGGAGCAGGGCAAATCGGTGATGCTGGCGGCGGGCGACACATTTCGCGCGGCGGCGATCGGCCAGCTGAAAATCTGGGCGGAGCGCATCGGTGTACCCATTGTTTCCGGCAAGGAAGGCGGTGATGCGGCGGGCCTCGCGTTCGAGGCGGTGAAGCGGGCCACCGAGCTGGGCATCGACATATTGATCGTCGACACCGCCGGGCGATTGCAGAATCGCACCGAGCTGATGGACGAGCTGGCGAAGATCCGCCGTGTGCTCGGAAGGCTCGATCCCGCCAGCCCGCATGATGTGGTGCTGGTGCTCGATGCCACATCGGGGAACAATGTGCTCAGCCAGATCGAGGTGTTCCGCGAGGTCGCGCAGGTGACGGGCCTCGTCATGACCAAGCTGGATGGCACCGCGCGCGGCGGCATGCTGGTCGCGGCGGCGGAGAAATATGGCCTGCCCATCCATGCCATCGGCATCGGCGAGACTATCGACGATCTGCGCCCGTTCGATGCCGCCGACATGGCGAAGGCGATAGCCGGGAGCGCCTATGCCTGAAACATCTGCCACCCCCGCCGCCAAGCCCGCGCACAGCGGCAACCTCTCGCTCGCGCTCGATTTCGGGCCGCTGCTGGTGTTCTTTCTCGCCTATAAATTTTACGGCGTCATCATCGGTACCGGCGCCTTCATGGCGGCGATCGCGCTCGCGGTCATCGTCTCGAAGGTAAAGCTTGGCAAGGTTTCGCCGATGCTGTGGCTTTCGGCGGTGCTGGTGATCTTCTTCGGCGGGCTGACCATTTATTTCCACGACCAGCGCTTCATTCAGATCAAGCCGACAATCATCTACGGCTTTTTCGCGGCGATGCTGGTGGGTGGCCTGATGCGCGGCAAGCCCTTGCTCAAATATCTGCTTCAGGCCGCCTATGACGGGCTATCGGAAGAGGGCTGGATGAAGCTGTCGCGAAACTGGGCCTTTTTCTTCGTCGCGATGGCCATGGCAAACGAGGTGATGCGGGCTACCCTGAGCTTCGATGCATGGCTGGCGGTAAAGGTATGGGGCGTCACGATCGTTTCGTTCCTGTTTGCCGCCGCCAATATACCGATGCTGCTCAAGCATGGGCTGGTTCTGGACAAAAGCGATGCCGGCGCGGCGGAAGAGGCCGTCGCCAGAGGGGACCCGCCTCAGGGCTGATAACAGCCCGCGCTCAGTCGTCGAAACCGATTGCGCCCGCAATCCTGTCGCGCACGGCCTTGATGCGCGCGGCGGCCTCGGAAAAGGTCGCGACATCGGCGCGATTGCCGTTGGCGCGGGCGTCCTTCACCGAATCCTCATAGCCTTCCATGTCGGCATCCAGCGCATCGACGATGATTTCCGCCTCGTCCAGCGTGAAGGTGAAATCGAAACTTTTGCTCATCCTGCCCCTTTCAAAGCCCATTATGGAAGGGGCCGTCCCCCGTTCCTTGCTATTATGCGATTATCGACAAAAGCGGTTCCCGCTTGTTGTCATCGCACTTCGGAAGAGCGGCCCATTCTATCGAATAATTTTTTCTGTGCCAGACGCCTCAGGCGTCCTCGGTCACTTTCTGGTCGGCGCGCGACACGCCCTCGCCATCGAGATTCTGCGAGACAAAATCCCAGTTAATCGCATTCTTCAGTATCTTCTCCGCATAGCTGGGCCGCGCATTGCGATAGTCGATATAATAGGCATGCTCCCACACGTCGAGGATGAAGAGCGGCTGGACATCGTCATAGGCGGCCGGGGTGTCGGCGTCATGATAGGACGCAACCTCCAGCGTTCCTCGCTTTAGCACCAGCGCTGCCCAGCCGCTGGCGAAATGACCGACGGCCTCGGCCTTCAGCTTCTCGATCAGCGCCTCGGTGCTGCCAAAGGCCTTATCGATTTTGGCCTGAAGTTCTGCGCTCGGCGCCGTCTTTTCCGGGGAGAGGCCGAGCCAGTAAAAGGTGTGATTCCATATCTGGCCGACCTGATTGAACAAGCCGCCTTTGGAGGAACGGATCAGCTCGACCAGCGATTTGCCTTGCAACGCAGCATCGGCCGCGACCAGTTCATTCGCCTTGACGACATAGGCGTTGTGATGCTTGCCATGATGATAGTCGAAGGTTTCGGCGCTGATGAGATCGCCAAAGGCGTCCTTGGAATAGGGCAAATCGGGGAGTTTGAAGGTCATGATCCGTTTCCTGTGAAAGCTGGTCAGGTGATGGGGTTGTGCGACGATAACGCGCCACATAGCGGGAAGCTCCACCCCATGCCTGAAACATGCGTTGCATGGCAACATGACGAATCAGGAGAAAATCGCGCAGCGATTAAACATGTGACATTCCAAGGCCTATAGCTTAATATCATCGCTGCAACAGCACGGTTCACCGTGTTCCTGGCGTATGAAACTATGGGGGAAGCCATGGCAAAATTTTTCGGAAATCTTCATATGGTGCTGGTCGTCGGCCTGCTGCTGACGATCGCGGTCATTTTCGGTGTCGGCCCGAACGGGGAAGCGGTGAACGCCGCGTTCCGCTGGCTGCATCTGTTCTTCGGCGCGCTGTGGATCGGCCTGCTCTATTATTTCAACTTTGTGCAGATTCCGACCATGCCGAAAATCCCAGCGGAACTGAAGCCCGCCGTTTCGAAGCATATCGCTCCGGCAGCGCTGTTCTTCTTTCGCTGGGGCGCGGCGTTCACCGTGCTGACCGGCCTCGTCGTCGCGCATCTGACCGGCTATCTGCACGAAGCGCTGATGCTGCGCGAGCCGTTCAAGCTGATTGGCATCGGCATGTGGCTGGCGCTCATCATGGCGTTCAATGTCTGGTTCATCATATGGCCGAACCAGAAGAAGGCGCTGGGACTGGTGGAAGCGGACGACGCGACCAAGGCGAAAGCTGCGACGATGGCAATGATCTTCAGCCGCACCAACACGCTGCTGTCGCTGCCGATGTTCTATTGCATGATCAACGCCAATCACGGATGATCGAGGCAATGTTGTTTGAAAAGCGCTGGCCGGGCCGAAGTGTCCGGCCGGTGTTTTTACATGTTACTCTGGTTCAGAAGCCCATGTTTGCGTAAGCAATGGCGGAACTGGTCGTAGCTGAGCTTCAGCGCCTTTGCCGCCGTGCGCTGATTGTGCCGGTGCCGCGCCAGCGCGCCTTCGACCACAGCGCGCTCATAGGCGGCCACCGCCCCGCGTAAATCGTCAACCTGCCCTGATGCGGAGGGAGGGGCGGCATCTGGCGAGGCCGCCGGGGCGGACCTCGCCCCGTCCGGTGCTGACGCCGCCGGTGCCCAGGGCGATGCGAACGGGTCAAGCGCGATTTCGGCTATCGCCTTCTCCTCGTCCTGCCAGCGATAGACCGCGCGTTCGACGACGTTGCGCAGCTCGCGCACATTGCCCGGCCACTCGTGCGCCTCCAGCCGCGCCATCATGTCGGACGAAAAGCCCGGCCAGCCTTGCCATCCGATTTCGGAGGCCATGCGCCGCCCGAAATGCTCGACCAGCACCGCGACATCGCCCTCCCGCGCGCGCAGCGGGGGCAGGGTGATGACTTCGAAGCTCAGCCGATCGAGCAGATCAGAGCGGAACCGGCCCTTTTCGGCGGCGGCGGGCAAATTCTCGTTTGTGGCCGCGACGATCCGGACATCGACCATGTTGGGCCGCGACGTGCCGATGCGCGTCACCTCGCCATATTCGATGACCCGCAGCAACCGCTCCTGTGCCGCCAGCGAGAGAGTGCCCAGCTCGTCGAGAAACAGGGTGCCGCCATCGGCTTCCTCGAAACGCCCTGCGCGGGCGCGGGTCGCGCCGGTAAAGGCACCCGCCTCATGACCGAACAGCTCCGCTTCGATCAGCGTTTCCGGCAGGGCGGCGCAGTTCATCGTCACCAGCGGTTTGTCCCAGCGCGAGGAGAGGTGGTGCAGGCGCTGGGCGATCAGCTCCTTGCCGGTGCCGCGTTCGCCGATCACCAGCACCGGGCGGTCCAGCGCCGCCGCGCGTCCGGCCAGCTCGATCGCATCGAGAAAGGCGCCGGACTGCCCAATGAAACTTTGACGATCCATATGCCAAATATTAGCAAAAAACGCGATATTATAGCAATAAATTTTATTCGTTCGATCTTTCAAAGATATAAGAAACGGCAGATTGCAGCCAATTCCTGAAATTGGCACGGCTCGTGCAAATCTCCTGGCATGATCGGCAGCAGGGCGTTGCGGATCACATGTTTCAAACGAACAGGGGAATATCATGACCGACAACACCATCTTTCGCTCTACCGCTTTCAGCCGCGTCGCTGCGGGCTCTCTCGCCATTGCCATGACCTTCGCGACCGTCTCGGCCGCAAAGGCTGAGACGAACGAAGCCTTCCGCGCCACCGTCGAAGCAGGCATAGACAGCGAGCTGCGCCTGCCCAAAGGCGCGATCGACAAGCGCCATGGCACCGCCGTGGTTGCCGTAACGGTCGGCGCGGAGGGCAGCGTCCAGAACGCCGCCATTGTTCATTCCGCCGGTTATGCGAGCTTCGACCGCGAGGCGCTGCGCACCGCGCGCGTCGTTTCCTACCCCGCCACCGGCGAGGTGCGGGCCGTGGCGATGGTTCTTGGTTTCAACCAGCCCGCCGATGCAAAGGTGCAGGGCAAGGCCGCGCGGCTCGTGGCCGCCTATGCCGAAAAGCAGAAGGTCATGCTGGCCAACAGGACGACCGCCCAGCAGCCCGACAGCTGAGTGTTCGTGTCCGGGGCAGGGTTCATATGCGTCCCTTGCATCCTGCCCCGGCAAAAGAGAAGATAGGGACCACAGGAGTCGTAACGAAATGGGTATATTTTCCCGCACGCGAGACATCATCGCCGCCAATGTGACCGACATGCTCGATCGCGCGGAAGATCCGGCGAAGATGATCCGCATGATCATCCTCGAAATGGAGGAAACGCTGGTGGAAGTGCGGGCCTCGGCCGCGCGCACGATCGCCGACCAGAAGGAAATGCGCCGCGCTATCACCAAGCTGGAGGTCGCTCAGGCGAACTGGGCTGAGAAGGCCGCGCTCGCCCTGTCCAAGGATCGCGAGGATCTCGCCAAGGCCGCGCTCGTCGAAAAGCAGAAAGCCGCCGACATGGCCGCGCAGCTCGAAAGCGAGATCGTCGAACTGGACGATGCGCTGAAAGCGGCTGAGGACGACATTTCGAAGCTTCAGGCCAAGCTTCAGGAGGCGCGCGCGCGTCAGAACAGTCTTGTCAAGCGCATGGAAGGCGCACAAAATCGCCTTCGCCTGCGCGAGATGTATGCGGGCGAGCGCACCCGCGAGGCATTTGCCCGGTTCGAGATGCTGGAGCGCCGCGTCGATCTCGCCGAGGGCCATGCTGAGGCGATGGCGCTGGGCGCGCAGCCCAAGACGCTGGAGGAAGAAATCGCCGAGCTGCGCATGAGCGATCAGGTCGAGGCGGAGTTGGCCGCGCTGAAGGCGGCCCAGCAGGGCGCGGCTGCTGCGAAACCTGCCACGGAAAAGGATGCTGACTTATGATGGAGGACGTATTTCTGCCGGTGTTTGTCGTCGGCATCATTTTCGTCGGGCTGCCCTGGGTGATTCTCCATTATCTTACCAAGTGGAAAACTGCTTCAAGCCTGACCCGCGAGGATGAAGCGCTGCTCGACAATCTCAACGACACGGCCCGGCGGCTGGAAGAGCGGCTAATGACCATCGAGCGCATCGTTGCCGCCGACCATCCGGACTTCAGACCTCAACGCGGAAGCGTCGATCCCGACCCCGCCGATTATCGCAGGAGCAACTGACATGAGCGCCCGCCGCACCAAATATTATCTCGACAAGCAAAATGCCAAATGGATGGGCGTGTGTTCCGGCCTTGCCGATTATACGGGCATCGATGTCCTGTGGGTTCGCGTTGGCGCGATCGTGCTGACCATCATGGGTGGTTTCCCGTGGACGCTGGTCGCCTATTTCGTCACCGCATGGATGGCCGAACCCAAGCCCTATGGGCTTTATGACGACGCGGAAGACGCGAAGTTCTGGCAGGGAGTGCGGGCCAGCCCGTCGCGCACAGCCCGCGCTGTCCGCTCGCAGTTCCGCGATATCGACCGGCGCCTCTCGGACATAGAGGTGCATTATACCAGCGCCAACAGCCGCCTTGCGCGTGAGATCGACAATCTGCGCTGACCGGCATATCCGATGGAGATTGAGAGGGGGCGATCGGCATCGCCCCTTTTTTCTTGTCGCATTGCCGTTATATCGGCGGCCATGAACGCGCTGACCGATATCTACGAGGAATATGAATTCCTCGAACCCGATGACCGCTATCGCTTGCTGATCGATCTGGGCAAGGCGCTCGAGCCGATGCCCGATGCGCTGAAGACCGACGCGACACTGGTGCGCGGATGTTCGGCGGCGGTGTGGGTCTATCCTATGCGGCTTGATGATGGGCGACTGCATTTCCTCGCCGACAGCAACGCGGCGATCACCAAGGGTATCATCGCGCTGGTGCTGACCACGGTGCAGGATCGCGAGCCGCAGGAGGTTGCGGTCACCGATATCGAGAGCGAGCTGGCGCCGTTCGATCTCAAAAACCAGCTTTCGTCCAACCGCACGCAGGGCATCCCCAATATGATCGCGCTGATCCGCGAGACCGCCGCGCGCTACCTCTGAGCGGGTCGCTGGGGAGCCGACCTTCGTGACGGGGATGACGCGCCGCCTTCCGCTTCCTATATCGAGGACATGGTGAAACTCTCCCTCCTCGATCTCGTTCCGGTCGTCGAAGACGGCACGGTGTCCGAAGCGCTCGCGCGCGCCGCCGATCTGGCTTTCCACGCGGAAGCGCTCGGTTATGCGCGCTACTGGACCGCAGAGCATCACGGCATGCCGGGCATCGCTTCGGCGGCGACATCGGTGGTGCTGGCGCATGTCGGCGCGGCGACCTCCACCATCCGCATTGGCGCGGGCGGCATCATGCTGCCCAACCACGCGCCGCTTGCCATCGCCGAGCAGTTCGGCACGCTCGACGCGCTGTTTCCGGGACGGGTCGATCTCGGCCTCGGCCGCGCGCCCGGATCCGACCAGCGTGTCGCACAGGCGATGCGGCGAAACCTGATGAGCGGGGCTGAGAGTTTCCCGCGCGATGTGCAGGAAGTGCAGGCCTATTTCGCGGGCGACGAGCGACTGGGCTTCGAAGCCACGCCGGGTGCGGGCGCGAAGCCGGAGCTGTGGATTTTAGGGTCGAGTCTTTATGGTGCGCAGCTCGCCGCGCATTTCGGCCTGCCGTTTGCATTTGCCTCGCATTTCGCGCCGGACATGCTGGACGAGGCACTCGCCATCTATCGCCGCGATTTCCGCCCGTCGGACCAGCTCGACACGCCTTATGCAATGGCGGGCTTCAACATTTTTGCCGCCGACACGATGGAACAGGCCGAACTGATCGCCACATCGATGATGCAGGCGTTCGTCGCTCTGCGCACCGGAAATCCCGGCAGGTTGAAGCCTCCGCTCGCTGGCTACCGCGAGAGTCTGCCCATGCAGTTTCAGGCGATGCTCGCCAATATCTTTCAGGCGACCAGCATCGGTAAGCAGGCAGAGGTCGAACACGACCTCGCGGCTTTCATCCGGCGCACGGGCGCGGACGAGATCATCGTCAGCGGAATGATCCATGACCAACAGGCGCGCAAACGCTCGCTTGAGATCGGCATGGCGGCGGCGATGGCGATCGGGGCAACGCAACCCGCCTGAGCTCGTTAGCCGCCCGGCTTCCCGTTCCGTCGTTCCTCGGCCGTCCGCAACACATCATAGGCCGCCTGTATCGCCTGAAATTTGAGCGCGGCGTCCTTGTCGTCCGGCTTCACATCCGGGTGATTTTCCTTGGCGAGCCGGCGCCAGCTCTTGCGCACCGTCTCGAAATCGGCGTCGCTTTCCAGCTCCAGTATTTCCAGCGCGCGCATCTCTTCGCGGCTGCGCGTGCCGTCGCCAGGCGCGCCCCAGCCATAGAAGCTGCCGCCGGAAAAGCCGCCGGAGTCGCGCCGCTCGTCGCGCTCGCGCTGCGCCTTTTCCTCGTCGTCCAGCCCCTGAAAATAATCCCAGCCGCGATTATACTCCGCCGCATGCGCCTGACAGAAATACCAGCGTTCCGGGCTGTTGGGCGATTTGGGCGCGGGGCAATCGCCCGGTTCCTCGCAGCCATGCCGGTCGCACAGACGCACCTGTTTCGCGGCGCGCTCGCCGCCATAGCCGCCCCAGCGGGGGAAGCCCCAGTCATATCTGCGTCCTTGCCGTGCCATAAGCCGATCAGTGTAACCGGCGAAAGTTACGGAAGGAAGATGGCTTGACGCTTTTTTGTCGGTTCACAGCCCCGCTTCCCCCCGGCGCGGCTATTTGCTATTGGAGCGCGGCCAGAGGGTCGGGCGGTCGCGGCGGAGGAAACTCCGGCGAGGAAAGTCCGGGCTCCACGAAACAACGGTGCCGGTTAATGGCCGGCTGGGCAGAAATCTGATTTCTGGCCAAGGGAAAGTGCCACAGAGAGCAGGTCACGAAAGACTTCGGTCCCGTGAAAAGTGAAAGGGTGCGGTAAGAGCGCACCGCGTCCCCAGCAACGGCGGGCGGCACGGCAAACCCCACCGGGAGCAAGACCGAATAGGGATGGCGCGCCTTTTCGCAGCGATGTGGGAGGCAGGGTGTTTCGCCCCAGACCATCCGGGTTGGTTGCTTGAGGGACGGAGTAATCCGCCCCCTAGAGGAATGGCCGCCCATCCGTTTACGCGTCCTTCGGGATACGGTGGCGGTGGACAGAACCCGGCTTACAGACCCTCTGGCGCTTTCTGTTTTTGGGTCGGGGCGGGGTCGGCGGGAGGCGGCAGGGGCGTCTACGCGGTGTGCGGCGAACCGGGGCCTGATGGGCGATGGTGCAGAGGGGGATCGGCGGAATGAGATTTGGTATTTAGTAAACTGTCACCGTAATCCCATTGGAGAAGCGCCGCTTCCAGCGCAGCACCCGTGCGTACGGTGCATTACAGCTTACGCCCTTCAGGGCGTGCGTCGAGCCTCCCGCAGGAGCAAAGCGAGTGCGCCGTCAAGATCAGCTGAGGCGGGCACCGCGTGGCAGAGAAGATAGCACTACCTGCATTGATCTTCGTACACATGCTCCAAGCGAGCGTCGTCCAGCCTGCCGTCATACTCGATGGTAATTATACGGAGATTGAGGTTGGTCTTTTCAGTTCTCAGAACGCCGCTGACGACAACCCGATGCCGGTTAGCGCGACGAAATTCTGGCGTTGCACGACCTTCTGGCAATACCATGTCCGCCGTTTCGGGCGTGCGGTGGAGTTCTGACATCATCGCGTTTTCTAAAACTAGCAAATCAGCTTCCGAGTTTCGGGGGCAACTGTCGTGCCTTTCCCTTGTCCGGGGACGCCCTTCATCGGCGCGAACTAAAGTCGCACTGTGCTTGCCGATAAACAGGAAGCCTTCGATTGCCACGCGCTGGCCCGACAACTCGTTACGGCGCTCGAACACTTCCTGCAGTGGCAAAGCCGTAACCGCAGGCCCCGACCTTGGCACGGGTAATGACGTGCAAGACTGCAGAATGGTAGCCGCAGCCAGCGCCGTTAAGGATCGCATCAGCACAATCCGTTCTCCTGCTTATTTGCGACGAGGCCGCCCCTGATCGATATAGTCCGATGGCTTGAAACGGCCGAACTGATCGATTTCCACCGTGCCTTTTGAGCCATCCCACAAGTGATCGTTCCGGTAGACCTGCCCAGACGGTGATGAAAGATAGGCTGGAATGCGAACTTTTTCGCCTGCAAGCTTTTTCGCCTGCCCCCCATTACGGTCCATTACGGTGACAGTTTACTAAAAGCAATCAATTTGTCCTTGGGTTTAGGCCCCCGCTTTTTCGGCAACAAGGAGCGTCCTGTCCGACGTTCCAGATCGGCGATCCAGTCCGGATCGCCAAGGGGGCGTCCGGTGGTCTCCGAACGCCGCAGCGCCCGCCATGCATCGGCACAATCGTCCGACACACCAAGAAAGGCAGCGAAATCACCATAGCGTTCCAGCACTGGCGCCACCCTGACCAGCGCATCGTCCTTGCCCGAAAGATGCGCGGCGACACTCGACCAGCGCCAGCCCGCGGCCCTGTCTACCAGGCTCGCCCGCACCGGATTGAGAGACACATAGCGCACGGCATGCGCCAGGTGGGCTTCGTCCATGACCACAGCGCCAAATCGCCCCTGCCACAAATGTCCGGTCCAGCGATGGCGCGCATTGATGAAGCCGGTATAACGGCGGTGCGCATCGGCAAAAGTACGCCGCAGCCCATCCTCATCGGATGGCACAATAACGAGATGAACATGGTTCGGCATCAGGCAATAGCACCATATCTCCGCACCCGCCCGCTCCGCTGCCTCGGCCAGAAGGTCGCGGTACAGCGCATAATCGCCATCTTCGAAAAATGTCTGTTGCCGCCGGTTGCCGCGTTGCGTCACATGATACGGGTAACCGGGAAGTACAAGGCGAGGAAGACGAGCCATGCCTGCCTTATAACCAATATCATGCTTTTAGTAAACTGTCACCGTAATATTACGCCTTCGGCGTGAGTCAGGACCACCGCACGAGCAATGCGAGTGAGAAAGCAATGGGTGAGGCGGGGCGACCCAGCGTTAATGTTTCAAGCTTTGATATTTTTCTCTAAGATCAATATCATCAACAATTAAAGCGGATCCAACAAAACATCCATCAATATCATTCCGGGAGTAATTCCTGTAATAAACTCCCTTTATAACAATTTTCCTGTTATCTAAAAATGTCCTTGGGCCTTCCTCTTTGAGGAAATTGCTCTTTATTATGACACACGCGTCGTTAACGCCAGACATCGTCATATTTTTATCATATATTTTCATCTCCCAAGGATGAACCTTGGAAGCTATCTGGCCATAGATAAAGACTGTTTTCCCGTCATAAGCCTCTCCTCTTGAATTGACCTCGTGCGGACTCAAAACAGGCTGCTCATATGCATGTCCTCTTTCGGACAAAGAAGGAGCGCATCCAGTCAACTCGATTAAGGATGCAACCAAAAATATAATGATGTGTTTTTTCATTTACTTCTTCACCTTCGGCAAAAGAAAATTCTTTTGTAAGGTGTTGGGATTACGGTGACAGTTTACCAAATGCACCCCGTCACTCCCCTCATTCATCCCCGGTCGGTTTGGGCAGCAGCAGCGCCAGCAATATCGCGCGGCATTCGCCGCAGATGATGCCGTCGATCATTTCCGGGCGGAAGCGGCGCTGGAACGCGCGCACCGCCGCCTCCGGCTCCTTGATGTCATAGCCGAAGCGTTCGAGCGCCAGCATGAAGGCGCTGTCGGACCAAAGCGGGTCCATCAGATGCTTGGTGGGGCGGGGCAGCGCGAGCCGCAGCCGCGCGAGCTTTGCCCAAGGGAACAGCTCGCCGGGGTCGAGTTTGCGGTCGGGCGCGACATCGCTGTGGCCGACGATATTGCCGCGGGTGATGCCGTGGCGCGTAACGATCTCGTGCACAAGCGGGATCAGCGCCTCGATCTGCGCGTCGGGAAATTCGCGATAGCCCCATTCATGGCCGGGATTGACGATCTCTATGCCGATGCTCGCGGAATTGACGTCGCTGATGCCGCGCCACCAGCTCTTGCCCGCGTGCCAGGCGCGCTTGTCCTCCGCCACCATGCGGACGATCTCGCCCTCCTCGGTCACGACATAGTGCGCGGAGACCTTCGATTCCGGGTTGGCGAGCCAGTCGATCGCGCTCTGCGCATCGGGCATGCCGGTATAGTGCAATACCAGCATCGTCACCGGCAGCTTGCGTTCGTCGAAATTGGGCGACAGCCTCTCGATCACCTGTTGGTTCCGCCTCGATCCGGTTCTTCATTCTGACAGACGGGCGAACATGACGAACAAAGCGGGGCCGATCAAGCCGCGAATGAATTTGTGCCGGGCGCGGCTCAGATGTTGGCGCCAAGGACCGAAGGGTCGATCCGTTCATAGACGCCGCGATGGCGCTGGCTGGCCGTGAAATCCACGCTGTGGCCGATCACTGTCTCACCCGCGCCGAGCAGCAGGAAGCCGCCCACCGCGCTATGGCTCGCCAATGTCGCCAAAAGCTGTTTCTTGCGTTCGGGCGAGAAGTAGAGAAGGACATTGCGGCAGAGGACGAGGTCATATTCACCCGCCGGAGCCTTCGGGCCGAAAAGATTGTCGACGCGGAAGTCGATCATTTCCTGGATCGCCGGGTGTACGCGCCACAAATCCCCTTCGGGTTCCATCCACTTCAGCAGATCGTTGATCGCGAGGCCGCGCTGCACTTCCATCTGGGGTATCAGGCCCGATCGCGCCCGCTCGATCGCGGTGCTCGACACATCTGTGGCGAGTATCTTCATGCGCCAGTCGGGCCATGCCTGCGCGTGATTGTGGAACATCATCGCCAGCGAATAGGCCTCCTGCCCGGTGGAGCATCCCGCGCACCAGAGGCGCAATACCCGGCTGCGCCCACGTGCTTCGGCTTGCCGGATGAACTCCGGCAAAACGTCGCGCGCCAACAACTGGAAGATATGGGCATCGCGGAAGAAGCTGGTCTCGTTGTTGAGCAGGGCGTTTACCACCTGCGTCGCCAGCTCTCCTCGCGGTTCCGGCCCAATCCGCGCGGCCAGTTCGTCCAGTGTGGCGAGACCATGGGCTCGCAGAGTCGGCTTCAGCGAAGTTTCGAGGCGCCAGAGCCGGTTGTCCGACAAGGTCTGGCCCGTCCGGCCTTCCAGAACGGAGGCCAATATGCGCATCGGGGGAGTGAGCGTACATTCTTTCATGCTCCGCCCCCGCATTGGGCGCGGACATAGCCGAATATATGCTCCGGCCTCAAATTGGCGCTGGCCAGCCCCGCGCGAGACACCGAGCCGGGCATGCCCCAGACCACGCTGCTTTCCCGATCCTGCGCGATGATGGCCCCGCCTGCCGCGACGATCTTGCGGGCTCCGGCGGTGCCGTCCCGCCCGATCCCGGTCAGCACGATGCCTAGCGCGCCGGCGCCATAGCTATCGGCAACACCGGAAAACATCCTGTTCACCGACGGGAGCGACAGCGTTTCCGGATCGCGGTCCGCGATCAGGTTTGCCCGCACTATCGTTCCCTGACGGACGCAGGAGAGGCTGTGGGTGCCCGGCGCTATGTAGATATGACCGGGCACCAAAATATCGCCGGAACTGGCCACCGAAACCGGGAGGTCGCTCATGCGCGCAACCTGTTGCGCATAATAGGGCGTAAATGGTTCGGGCAGATGTTGGGTCACCAATATCGGCGCATCGGGGACGCCATGCAGGCCCGCCAATAATTCGCCCAAGGTGTGGATGCCGCCGGTCGACGCGCCGATGGCGATGCATTGGGGCCGGAAGTCGCGCGGGAAGGCGCGGAAGATGACGGGTGAAGGAGCATCCTTGAGCGTGCGGAAGCGGCGTGAGGCGCCCATTTGCCGCAGCCGGGGAACAAGCGCTTCGGCATAGGCGGCGGTGTGGCCCCGCATGGGCTTGGCGATGGCGTCGCTGGCGCCGAGGGACATCGCGGCAACTGCTGTTTTGCTGCCTCGCTGGCAATGGGAGGACAGCATGAGGACATGCGCGCCGCGAGCAGCCTCGATTATCTCCGGAAGGGCATCGAGACCCTTGCGCCCCGGCATTTCATGATCGAGCAGGACGATGTCCACCGCATTATCGGCGAGAAAGCTCAACGCCTCGCTCGCCGATCCGGTCGCGCAGAGCAAATTGATGTCGGAATAAGGTTCGAGCATGCGCGCTACGAGCGAACGCATGACCGCGGAGTCATCTACGGTCAACACCCTCACCTGCGCCTGATTTGCCTTGGCCCAGGCGCTGGCGGGGGAAATTGCCGACATGAGTGGCCCCGGAAGAAGAAAAGATGGAAAGGGTTGCGGCTATCCCGGCGTCAAAGGACGCCGACAATCTGCAACTTGCTCTCCAGCGTATCGCGATCGAAGGGCTTCATCACATATTCGTCCGCGCCGGCTTCCAGCGCCGCCTTGATGTGGCCGAGGCCATTTTCGGTGGTGCAGAAAATGACCTTGGGGCGCGAAGCCCTGGTGGCCGAAAGCTGTTGCAGAAATTCCATGCCGCTCATTACTGGCATGTTCCAGTCGAGCAGCACGACATCATGGTCGCTGCTCTGGCACTGGGCAAGTGCATCGCGGCCATCACATGCTTCCGACACCTTGATGTCAAGGGATTCGAGAATGTGGCGCGCGACCTTC
The DNA here is from genome assembly GCA_964408525.1 of uncultured Sphingobium sp. Classification (GTDB taxonomy): domain Bacteria; phylum Pseudomonadota; class Alphaproteobacteria; order Sphingomonadales; family Sphingomonadaceae; genus Sphingobium. The sequence goes on from CAYOZY010000001.1 coordinate 20,772, forward strand.
CGGATGACTTTGGAATCATCCACCACCAGACAATTTTTCATAGCGTTTACCTCGGATAACGTCCTCGTCAGATCATTATAGGATACAATGCTGAGCGAAACGTAAACGCGCAGGTCAGGCAGCGTGCGCGTTCATGCATCCTTCCATGAAGGCGGCGACCGACATCAGAAAATGGGGTTTTCCCATATATTCAATGACATTGCGGGCATAGGGTTGCCACGCCGCATCCATTTGTCCACAGATCGGAAGGGGGTGCGACTCGATGGTCTGGATGTCGTCTACACCGTCGACCAGGATGCCGTAGCTGTGTCCGCTGATGTCGCAGACGATCGCGTATCGATCCGCTTTGGGGCCAGATTCGCTGTCCGCTTCCGCCCCTCGCCCGCCGAGAATGAGGGCTTGCGCGTCTATGATGGTGAGTACGCGGCTGCGGAGCGCGGAAAGACCTGCCACATGGCCCGGAACGCCGGGGATGGGCGACAGTTCGCTAAGGCGGACGACCGCCTCCACCTCGTCGGTGAGAATGGCGACCGGGGTTCCGGCGATCCGCGCGAAAAGATACAGCCCGCTCATGCGACGATCCTTTGTCCGGCGAAGGAAGAAATAGCGCTGAGCAATGCCTCGCGATCATAGCGATAGATGCTGTCGTCGTCCGGCCCGGACGGCTGGCTGCTGCGGCGCAACCGCACCACCGGCGTGGCGGTAACGGGCGATGACGGCGGAGTGTTTTCGGAGGTCAGCACCATCACGGCTCCAGCATCGGCCGCGGCCCGCTCGTTCGCCTCGCCATGCCAGATCACATCATAGCCCGCCTGCCACAGCAGCGGCGCCAATATCTCGCGGTTCCAGCCGTCCTCGCCATCGAGGATCACATGCGGGAGGTCGCCTCCCCGCGCCTGAGCCTCGTCGATCTCTCCGTCCGCGAGCAGCGTCAGGCTATCGACCACTTCGACCTGCTTCCCTTCGACGAGGATCAACCCGGCGACGATGCCGTGACGCGCCGACATATCGAGCGCTGCGGGAAGTTCGTCGATGTCGACCACCGCGCGGATGGGATAGCAAAGCTCGCGCAGGTCGTCGCGGATGCGCAGGCACGTGACATCCATCCCGGTGGTTGCCGCGATGTCCGCCATCGAGACATGAGAAACACAGGGCACCAGCTTGCCGCCGATCGTGACATGAAGCCTGCCCGCAAAAGAACCGAAGCTCGCGACGGCAACATCCTCAACCCGCTCCACCAGCGCCAGCCGGATGATCCGCTCCTCTCCACCCAGCTCGGTGAAGCGCAGGCCGGACCATGTTTCGTGATGCTCGGCATGCTCCGCGCCGATGGCGCTGGCCGCTTCGACCGTTTCCGCAATGAGAGGCAGCTCCGCCGCCTGCGCGATGCCGCCCGCATCGAGCAGCAGCATCGGATGGCCGTTGTCGGGCAGGGTCATGCCGGCATAGATGCCCGCCGCCATCACGACCGGAGCCGCCGGCCGGATGACAAGTTCCTCATGATTTTCGACATGGCTGACGCCCAGAATATAGGGTTTTCCGCTGGCCGAGCGCACCAGCATGAGCGTGCGCGCGCCGGGGCGCTCTATTTTCGGCAGGCCGATGACCGTTTCGAGATCGATCATCGAATAGCGCATGCCGCGGATCGTGGCGGTCAGGCCGCCGCCCAGGCTGACAACCGAAACCGTCGGATTGTTGTCGTGCAGGATCTCGACGACCGCGGAGCGCGGGATCGCGAAATTCAGTCCGCCCGCGCTCAATATGAGGCCGGGAATGATGGTGAGCGTGAGCGGAACGCGCATGGTGATCGTCAGGCCCTTGCCCATCTCGCTCGCCAACGAGATGACGCCGCCGATGCGCTCGATATTGGCACGCACGACATCCATGCCCACGCCGCGCCCCGATATGGCGGTGATCGAATCCGCGGTCGAAAGGCCGGGAGTGAAGATGAGGTCGAGCCGTGCCTGCGAGCTGAGATGGCTGGCATCCTGCGCGGACATGATGCCCGCCGCCACAACCTTCGCCACGACCTTGTCGACATTGATGCCGCGCCCGTCGTCAGTGACTTCGATCACGATCTGGCTGCCCGACTGGCGTGCGGAAACCCTCAGTGTGCCAGCAGGCGGCTTGCCCGCAGCAATCCGCTCGTCAGGGGATTCTATCCCATGGTCGATGCTGTTGCGGACTATATGGGTGAGGGGATCGACGACCATCTCGACCATCTCGCGATCCATTTCGACATCGCCGCCTTCGAGCACGAGATCGATAGTCTTGCCAAGATCGCGGCCAAGATCGCGCACCATGCGCGGGATGGCGACAAACAGCCGGTCGACGCGCTGCATCCGGGTCTTTGAAATGGTGTCGCGCATGTCGGCGATGCAAGCGGAAAGGCGTTCGAACGAGGTTTCCAGCTCCGGGTCCGGATCGTTCGTGCGCAGCTTGCGCGAAAGTTCGTTGCGGGCGAGCACCATGTCGGAAACGCCGTTCATCAACTGGTCGATCAGCGTCAGAGGCAGGCGGATGGTGCGCGATGCACCGCCCAAGCGCGGCTGGCCATCGGGCTGGGCCGCCATATTTTCCGGGCCGGCTTCCTCGCCTGTCCCCCTGGCCTTCGCCATGCGGAAACTGTGACGCAGGGTCTCGATCAGGTGATCGTCATTCTCCTGCGGCAAGGATTCACCGACCGCGACTGCCGCGCACAGCTCCGCGATGCGGTCCATGACGGCGAGCACGGCGCTGATCGTCGCACCGTCCGGCACGCTGTCGCCTTCGCGAAATTCCGACAGGACATCTTCTGCGGCATGGCTGAGTTTTTCGAAGCGGGGCAGGTTCAGAAAGCCGCAACTGCCCTTGACGGTATGAAAAAAACGGAAAAGCTCGTCGAGCAGCGCGCGGTCCGACGGGTCGATTTCCAGCGCCACCACCACATTGGCGAGCGCTTCCAGCGACTCCTCGGTTTCGGCAACAAATTCAGATAACAGCTCGTCCATGGTCCGCCCGCGAAAGGTTTCGCGCCGGATAATCAGCCGAACATGGTTAATTCGGCGTTAAAAACCGCAAAAGCCGGAGCTTTATCCCACACAAGCGGTTGTAGAAACCTACTCCGGAAGCTGGGCGCCGAACACCAGCGCCGGCTCGCCTGCATCCGAGAGCATCATCTGGCCGCCCGCGCGTTCGACAAGCTGGCGCGCCATCCACGCGGCGGCGGAGCGCGACGACAGCGCCCCCTCGCCCAATTGCCCGGAGAGCGCCGCGCGCAATTCCTCGTCCAGCACAATTTTCTGGCCTTGCGCGCGCACTGCGATTTCCGTGCCGTTTGCGCCTGCTTCCGCGCCGATGTCCAGCTGGCCGCCGCGTACCAGCGCATCGCCCGCGATCAGCGCGAGATTGAGCAATATCTTGGCGGCGCGCTTGTCGAGCGTATCGGCGCCGACCAGCCAGCCGATCTTGACGCGTCCGGACGCGGCGAACATGCCTTCGATCGCCTGTTTCGCCTCCGCCGCCGGGATGCTCTCGCCGAACCCGCCAGCCGATCCGAAGGCGAGGCGGAAGAATTTGAGCTTGCTCGCCGATGTGCGTGCGCTTTCACTGAGCAGGTCGAGGCAGCGTTCGCGCATTTCCGGATCGGTTTCGTCGGCCATCAGTTCGAGGCCGTTGTTGAAGGCGCCGACTGGGCTGAGCAGGTCATGGCACAGGCGCGAACAGAGCAGCGCAGCAAAATCCATCACCGGATCGCTCCTGTCGGTTGCCGCTCGATCACTCATATCTTCAGCCCCGTCCCTTTAGCCCCTGTCGCCTGGCGCATGCATTGCCCCCCAGACTGCCAGTCGTCTTTGCCGTCATGACGCCACGGATGCAAGGATAATGCAGGCTGTTTATGGTTGCTCTTCGACCATAATGGCACAGACGGCGAAGCGGTCATGCAACCCTTCGTCGCCCGCCTTCCAAAGTGAATAACTGCCGGACGGCCCGCAAATAAGCCATAGCGCGCCATCCGCCAGCGCCGTCTCCGCGTCGCACACCGATGGCCTCACATCGCTGCCGGGGTGCGAATGATAATGCCCCAGCACCTTCGGCCCGTCGCTGCGCGCTGCCTTATGCGCTGCGATCAGCGCGGCCGGGTCGATCTCGAAACGGCGGCGAGGGTCCGCCGCGACATTGGCGGTCTCTCGTGCTTCCGTGATCTGATCGCCATGTCCCAACAGCAACCCGCATGCTTCGGTTTCGGGCGATGCCGCCGCGAGATCCAATATGCGGTTGAGCACCTCTCTTGATATGCGAATGGCCATCCCCACATGTCTAGCCGATGGGGGAACAAGATTCCATATTGACCGCCGTGGTCGATCCGGGCCTGGCCGGGGCGCGGCTCGACAAGGCGCTTGCCGGGCTTGTGCCCGCGCTTTCGCGAGAGCGTCTGAAAGCCTTGATCCTCGAAGGGCAGGTTTCAAGCGAATGCGGCGAGCCGGTGCGCGACCCGGCACTCAAGGTGGTGGAAGGGCAGAGCTTTTCCGTTGCTTTGCCCGCCCCTGCTCCCGCCGATGCACAGGCGCAGGATATACCGCTCACTGTCGTTTTCGAAGACGCGCATCTCGTCGTCGTCGACAAGCCCGCAGGTTTGGTCGTTCACCCGGCGGCGGGCAATCTTGACGGAACCCTCGTCAATGCGCTGCTGCATCATTGCAAAGGCAGCCTGTCCGGCATTGGCGGCGTTGCGAGACCCGGTATCGTTCACCGCATCGACAAGGATACATCGGGGCTGCTGGTGGTCGCGAAAAGCGATGCCGCGCATGAAGGGCTTGCCGCCCAGTTCAAGGACCACAGCATTTCGCGCCGCTATCTTGCGATAGTGCGCGGAGTGCCTGCGCCACCTGCAGGCACGGTCGATACATGGATCGGGCGTTCGACCCGCGACCGCAAGAAAATGGCGGTGCAGATTGAAGGGCGCGGCAAGCACGCCGTCACCCATTATCGCACGATCGAGCCATTGCGCGGTTCCGCGCTGGTCGAGTGCAGGCTGGAGACCGGCCGCACCCATCAGGTGCGCGTGCATATGAGCCATATCGGCCATACGCTGCTCGGCGATCCGGTCTATGGCGGACGGAGTGGAAGAAAGCGTCACGATGGACCAGTAAAGCAATCCTTGCGGCGTCAGGCATTGCACGCCGCCGCGCTGGGGTTTATTCATCCTATAACGGTTGAAAGGCTCGATTTCGAAAGTTCGTTGCCTGCGGATATGCAGGAACTGTTAAGCCAGCTTCGCGTATAGGTTGCTGGTGGTGTTAATGCCGTTGCCCGACAGGGGACGGCGAGGAAGGGACCAGGGTAGGATACATGGCCAATAACAGCACATCGAAGGCGGTTGTCCCCGCATTGGGGAGCGACGCCAGCCTCAACCGCTATCTCGCGGAAATCCGCAAGTTTCCGATATTGACGCCGGAGCAGGAATATATGCTCGCCAAGCGTTATCAGGAGCATCAGGACCCCGAAGCGGCGGCGCAACTCGTCACGTCGCACCTGCGCCTCGTCGCGAAGATCGCGATGGGCTATCGCGGCTATGGCCTGCCGGTCAGCGAGCTCATTTCCGAGGGCAATATCGGCCTGATGCAGGGCGTGAAAAAATTCGAGCCGGATCGCGGCTTTCGTCTCGCCACCTATGCGATGTGGTGGATCAGGGCGTCGATCCAGGAATTCATCCTGCGCTCGTGGAGTCTCGTGAAGATGGGCACCACGGCGGCGCAGAAAAAGCTGTTTTTCAACCTGCGGCGCATGAAGAACAATATCGAGGCGTTCGAGGACGGCGATCTTCACCCTGACGATGTGACGAAAATCGCCACCGATCTCGGCGTATCGGAGGACGAGGTCGTCAGCATGAACCGTCGCATGGCAATGGGCGGCGACACGTCATTGAACGTGCCGATGCGCGAAGATGGCGAAGGTCAGTGGCAGGATTGGCTGGCCGATGACGGTCCGTTGCAGGACGAGCGCGTGGCCGATGCGGAAGAGCGCGATATGCGCCATGATATGCTGCTTGAGGCGATGGACAGCCTCAACGAGCGCGAAAAGCATATCCTCGCCGAACGCCGTCTCGCCGAAGAACCGAAAACGCTGGAGGAACTGAGCCAAGTCTATGGCGTATCGCGTGAGCGGGTCCGCCAGATCGAGGTGCGGGCCTTCGAAAAGCTGCAAAAGGCGATGATGCGAATCGCGGGCGATCGTCGGCTTTTGCCGGCCTGATGGTCGGCGCCGCGTCGGGGGTGGGCTGGCACCCCTTTGATTATGCATAAAAAACCCGGCACCCCCTGAGAGGCACCGGGCCAGAAGATGGGGGATCTTGAATGTCCATCCCATCGGGTCGCACCCGTTTTATGGTCGCGTGAACATTAATTTTACATGACTCGGCCCCGGAATACCGGGGTTTTGCATTGGTCGCGCGCTGAGCCTATATAGAGCCGATGCCCATTCTCCCTCGCCCAGCCTCTCCGCGCAGCGCCTTTGAAGATTTGCGCAATTATCTGTTTGAACGCCGCGCGCATAAATGGCCGCTGCTCGGCCTTTCGGTCGCCATCACATGGGTGATCATCTGGGCGTTTCTTGTCGACGCCAACACCAATACCATGCCCAGGCGCAACCAGATCTTCTATGTCCAGAGCTGGGCGGCCGATCGATCCGACACGGCAGTCATCCTGCAGCAAAAACTGGACCTCGCGGAGCGCGAATTGTTGCTGCGCAAGAAGCAGGGGGAGATGCAGAAAGTCGCCGATGCCTTTGGCGTCGAATGGCGCGACGAGGCGAAACGCAATGACGCGCGCCGCGCCGAGGCGCTGAAATACTGGAACGCGGAACTGGACCGCAGGCTCGCCAGGGCGCAGGCGAAAGAGCGGCAAGCGGGAGGCGCGGGGGATGCGCCTTCGTCCGTCGCTGCCCCCATCGGTCCGCCTGCTTCTGCCAAGACCGAATGAGCAAGGCCGCTGACGCGCGCCTCATGCGCGCCGCCATCGCCCTTTCGCTGCGTGGCCTGGGGCGCACCTCGCCCAACCCCAATGTCGGTTGCCTGATCGTGCGGGGAGATGCGATCGTCGGGCGCGGCTGGACCCAGCCGGGAGGCAGGCCCCATGCCGAAGCGCAGGCGCTGGAGCAAGCCGAAGGCCAGACCCACGGCGCGACCGTCTATATAAGTCTGGAGCCGTGCTTCCATCTTAGCCCCCGCGGGCCGCGCTGTGTCGAGCTGTTGGAGGGCGCCGGAATCGCGCACGTCGTCATTGCCGCGACCGACCCGGACCCGCGCACAAACGGCCAGAGCATCCGATGGCTGCGAGAGCGCGGCATCGCAGTCGAAACGGGAGTGCTGGAGAGCGAAGCCCGCGCCGCCATGGGCGGGTTTTTCCTGCGTCAGACGCTGGGGCGGCCCTTGGTAACGCTGAAACTGGGACTATCGCTCGATGGATGCATCGCCATGGCCGACGGCACGAGCCAGTGGATCACAGGCGCGGCGGCGCGCGCGCATGCCCATGTCGAGCGCGCCTGCCACGAGGCGATACTAGTGGGGCGCGGCACATGGTGGGCGGACGCTCCTCGGCTCGATGTGCGTCTGCCCGGTTTGGAGGAGCGCAGCCCGCGCCGGATCATGCTGGGGCATGGCGACGCGCCGGAGGGGTGGGAAATCATCGATGACCCGGCGCGTATCGCCGATCTCGATGCCGTTTCGCGGCTGATGGTCGAGGGCGGGGCGCAAACCGCCGCGGCCTTCCTCGCTGCGGACCTTGTCGACCGGCTGTTGCTCTATCGCGCGCCCATCGTCATTGGCGGCGGCAAGGGAGCGGTGGGCGATCTCGGCCTCGCTACGCTCGATGCCGCCCACGGGCGCTGGCGGCTGCTGGATCGGCGCGCGCTCGGCGCCGACACGGTTGAGGTTTACGCGCGAAACAGAGGCGGCTAGAGCGTTTTCATGTTCACCGGCATCGTATCCGACATCGGCACCATCATCAGCGCGGAGCAGCGCGGCGATCTGCGCCTCTTCATATCCTGCGACTATGCGGTGGACGAGGTCGCGATGGGCGCCTCGATCGCCTGCTCTGGCGTGTGCCTGACGGTGGTCGACAAGGGCGTGGACGGAGCGGGAAAGGGCTGGTTTGCGGTGGATGCCTCGGCGGAAACGGTGCGCCGCACCGCTCCGGGCATGTGGCAGGAAGGGCAAAGGCTCAACCTCGAACGTGCGCTGAAGCTCGGTGATGAACTGGGCGGGCATATCGTCACCGGCCATGTTGATGGCCTTGCTCGGGTGATCGGCGTTCGCACCGAGGGCGATTCGCGCAATATAGGCTTTACCGTTGCCGCGGACATCGCACCTTTCATCGCGCCCAAGGGGTCGGTAACGCTCGATGGCGTATCGCTGACCGTCAACGAGGTGCGCGACGAGGGTGAGGAAGCGCATTTCACCGTCAATATTATCCCGCATACATGGGAGGTGACGATATTGAGCCGGCTGGACACAGGGGCGCAGGTCAACGTGGAGATAGATGTGCTCGCCCGCTATCTGGCGCGGCTCAAGGAACGGTTTACCGTTATCTGATGTGATTATTGCATATTGACTATCACACCATGATGTGATTTTCAGAGTTTATGTCTACGCACCTCATCGAACAGATCGAAGATCTCATCACCACGGGCGCGATGTCGCGCTCCGGCCTTGCCCGCGCCGCAGGGCTGCATGCCAACAGCCTGCGGAAGCTGGGCGAGGCGGACTGGAACCCGACCGCTGACACTCTCGGCAAGCTCGAAACCTATCTCGCGAAACGGGAGGGCGGCACGGCGCTCGCCAGCCCGGAAGAGATCATTAACGAAGCGCGCAACGGGCGCATGTTCATTCTGGTCGATGACGAGGACCGCGAGAATGAGGGCGATCTTGTCATCCCCGCGCAAATGGCGACGCCCGACGCGATCAACTTCATGGCGACGTATGGCCGCGGGTTGATCTGCCTTGCGCTCACCAGGGACCGGGTCGACCAGCTCGGCCTCGACCTGATGAGCCGCGCCAACGGCACCCGTCATGAAACCGCGTTTACAGTTTCGATCGAGGCGCGCGAAGGCGTGACCACCGGCATATCAGCCGCCGACCGAGCCCGCACCATTGCGGTTGCCATCGACGCGTCCAAGGGGCGGCAGGATCTGGTGACGCCGGGTCATGTGTTTCCGCTGGTCGCGCGCGATGGCGGCGTGCTCATTCGCACCGGCCACACCGAGGCTGCGGTCGATGTCGCGCGCCTCGCCGGACTCAATCCTTCGGGCGTGATCTGCGAGATCATGAAGGACGACGGTACGATGGCCCGCCTCGATGACCTCGTTCCCTTTGCGCAAAAGCACAGGATGAAGATCGGCACCATCCGCGACCTGATCGCCTATCGCCGCCGCCATGACCATATGCTTGAAAAGCGGGAAGAGGCGCGTTTTCAAAGCCTGTGGGGCGGGGAGTGGAAGGCGATCACCTTCTACAACCGCGCCACGCAATCCGACCAGATCGTGTTACAAAAAGGCCATGTCGACCCAGACAAGCCGACGCTGGTGCGCATGCATCAGCTGACCCTTCTGGAAGACGGCTTTGGCGCAATCGGCCCGCGCGCCAATATCCTGTCGCGTTCCATGGAGATCATCAGCGAGGAAGGCGCAGGCATTATCGTTGTGATAAACCGTCGGACGCCTGATCAGTTCGGCCAGCTCCTTCGCGCCTATGCGGGTGGGATGCGCGATATGGACGAGCTGCGCGATTATGGCGTGGGCGCGCAAATTCTGGCGGAAATGGGCGTGCACGACATGACATTGCTGACCAACAGTAGCCACAGCCTGATCGCGCTCGACGGCTATGGCCTTGCCGTGGTCGGCCAGCGCTCCATCGACCTCTGAACCCATTTTCTCGTAGGAGACCCTCGTGGCGAAATTCCTCATCGTCGAAGCGCGCTGGTATGATCATCTTAACGATCTGCTGATCGAGGGCGCGGTGACGGCACTCGAAGCCGCCGGGCACAGTCACGAAGTCCTGACCGTGCCGGGATCGCTGGAGATACCGGCGGCCATCGCCATGGCGGCAGAAAGCGGCGGCTATGACGGTTTTATCGCCATTGGTGTGGTGATTCGCGGTGAGACCTATCATTTCGAGATCGTGTCGAACGAAAGCGCGCGCGGCCTGATGGCGCTGACGCTGGACGGTATCGTCATCGGCAACGGCATATTGACGGTGGAGAACGAAGCGCAGGCGCTTGCCCGCGCCCGCCCGGACGAAAAGGACAAGGGCGGCGAGGCCGCGAAAGCCGCGATCCGCATGCTGGAGATTCGCGATAAATTCGCCAACTAAAGCCGGATCGCGCGCTTTGTCCTTGCGGTGAAGCGGCCTGCGCCTAAATGAGAGGCATGGCCAAAACGAACCTGCCCGATGATCCGACGCTGGACGAGGTGCGCGCCGCGCTGGCGCCGCTGGTCGCGCGCAATGCTGCATTCGATGGCTGGTCCGCGCAAGCGGTGGAGATGGCAGCGGGGCAGGCAGGCGTTGCGCCGGAGATTGCCGCGCTGGCCTTCGATGGCGGGCCGATGGCGATGATCGAGGCGTGGGTCGCGCATGTGGACGAGGCGATGCTGGCCGCCTGCCCCCCCGAGAAGCTCGCCGCAATGAAGGTGCGCGAGCGCATCCTCGCGCTGGTGGAGGCACGGCTCGACCTGGTAGCGCGCGACAAGGAGGCGCTGCGGCGGGCGATGGCGATCATGGCGATGCCGCTCAATCTCGTCCGTTCAGCGAAGCTCGACTGGCGCTCGGCGGACCGGATGTGGCGCGCGGCGGGCGATGCGGCGACGGACTATAATCACTACACCAAGCGGGTTCTGCTCGGCAGCATCTATGCGGCAACGCTGGTCGCTTTTCTTGACGACGAGAGCGAGCGGCATGAGGAAACGCGCGCGTTCCTTGCGCGGCGGATCGACGGCGTGATGCGGTTCGAAAAGGCCAAGGCGCGGTTTTCCGCACGATCGGAACAGCGGCCCAGCCTCGCGCGTTTTGTGGGGCGCTTGCGCTATCACGCGCGCTGAATATTGGGCCGCAAGCTGGTTCAGGCGCAATTCAAAGGCGCTTTTCTATCAAGGCGAACCCATCAGGAGCCGGAAATGACCATAGTTCGTATCGCCCCCTTCGCCGCCTGCCTCGTAGCGCTCGCCCCCGCCACCATGCCAGCATGGTCGGCGCCGCCCGCGCCAGTACAGAGCAGCGAAGCGAAGGATCTGGCGCAAGTCAGCGCCTATATCCGCGCGGTCAAAAGCCTGACCGCGAGCTTTGCCCAGACCGACCGCAACGGCCAGACCCTGACCGGGCAGCTCACACTGAAGCAGCCGGGCAAGATCCGCTTTCAATATCATCAGGGCGTGCCGCTGTTGATCGTGGGTGACGGCCGGGCGCTGACGATGATCGACTATGAGGTGCGGCAGGTGCAGCGCTGGCCGATCGGTAGCTCGCCGTTGGGCGCGCTTATCGATCCCTCGCGCGATTTCACGAAATTCAGCAAGGTCATCCAGACCGGCGATCCTACCATCGTCTCTGTCGAGGCGCATGACCCCAGGCGCCCCGAATATGGCACGATCACGTTGATTTTCCGGCGCAGCGCCTCCGCGCCGGCGGGCCTTGATCTTTACGGCTGGGTTGCTCGCGATGCCCAGGGCAACCGGACGGCGGTGCGCCTCTCCGGCACCCGGTATAACGGGCCGGTTGCCGACAGCGCCTTCCGCTGGAAGGATCCCCGAGTGAAAAGCCGCCCCGGCGGCGGCTGAACGGGCGAGGGCAGCGACGAACTGCATCGGGCCGAATAAATATTCAGCTTCGTTCATCGTGGCGACAGCCTGAATCGAGTAGAAGCATTTCAACGACAAAGGCGACGGTCGGGCTTCCCCCTGTTACCCGGTCCTAGCCATTGCCAGTGCGCCGCGAGGCGCAAATCGAGGCCCCCGCTCCAACGCCCCCGGAGCGGGGGTCTTACTGTTCCGGCAGCGCCCCCGACCAGCGGAAATATTCCATGCTCACCCCGCTTGCGTCCCCGGCCCGCGCCCCCTAGGGGAAAGAGCCATGCCTCAGAATATCAAAATCGCCTCATGGAATATCAACAGCGTCCGTGCCCGCCTCGACATCGTCACCCGCTTCCTCTCGGAAGAAGCGCCGGACATTCTCTGCCTTCAGGAAACCAAGGTCACGGACGATGTGTTTCCCGGCGGCATGTTCCGCCAGATGGGCTATAACCACCATATATTGCATGGCCAGCCGATGCATCATGGCGTGGCGATCGTGAGCCGCATCCCGATCCGCGAGGACGACCGTCTCGACTGGCAGGCCAATGGCGAGGCGCGGCATGTCGGCGTGCGGCTCGACAATGGCGTGCGGCTGGAAAATGTCTATGTGCCCGCCGGCGGTGACGTGCCCGCCCGTGAGGCAAATCCCAAATTCGGGCAGAAGCTTGATTTCATCGAGCGGATGATCGGCTGGGCTGGCAAGCTCGACAAACCGACGATCCTGACCGGTGATTTCAACATCGCCCCGCTCGAATCGGATGTGTGGAGCCACAAGCAGCTTGTCGATGTCGTGAGCCATACCCCGGTCGAGGTCGATCTTCTGGGGCGGCTTCAGGCGGCGCATGACTGGGTCGACATCGGGCGGAAATTCTTCCCCGCGCCGGAGCGGCTCTACACCTGGTGGAGCTATCGCGCGCGCGACTGGCAAGCGTCCGACCGGGGCCGCAGGCTCGATCATATGTGGGTCAGCCCGGAGCTGGCGGAAAAAGCGGTGAGCCACAAGGTTGTCGAGGCGTGCCGCAACTGGGCGCGGCCATCCGACCATGCGCCGCTGATAACGGAATTCGCCTTCTGATGGCGGCGCCCTCGGCCGCCCGCGATGTCGCCCGCGCAATCGACGCGCTGCGGCGGGGCTGGCCGATTGAGATAGTGGCCGGTGCGGAGCGGCTCCTTCTGCTGGCAGTTGAGAGCGCGGACGAAGCCAGCTTGCCGCTGTTCGATCCGGCGGGCGAGGCGGATATCCTGATTTCCGCAGCGCGCGCGCAGACGCTTCATCTCGCCAATCAGCGCGAGGCGGCCGACCCGGAAGCACCCGTGCTCGTGCAGCGCGAACGCTGGATCGACATGGCGGGCGCGATGGCACTGGCAGACCCGGTGCGCGATCTCGCGACGCCGCTCAAGGGGCCGTATCGTGCGCTTGCGCTTGAAATGCCGCTGGCGGCAGCGGCGGCCTTGAAGTTGGCGCGGCTGGCGGGAATATTGCCTGCCTTTTTCGTTGCGTCCGGCCCGGTCGCGGCTGAGGCAAGCGCTGTTGCCGATGCGATAGGCGCCTTTGCCGGAGCGCCGCAACTGCATATCGCAACCCGCGCGCGCCTGCCCGTTGCGGCTTCGGAGGTGGGTGAGATCGTCGCCTTTCGCACACCGGGCGACCCGCGCGAGCATGTCGCGCTCATCATCGGAAAGCGCGACGGCAGTGTCCCAGTGGTGCGATTGCACAGCGAGTGCCTGACCGGCGATGTGCTGGGCAGCCTCAAATGCGATTGCGGGCCGCAGCTCCATGGCGCGCTTTACCAGATAGCGGACGCGCAATGGGGCGTGCTGCTCTATCTGCGGCAGGAAGGGCGGGGCATCGGCCTCATCAACAAGCTGCGAGCCTATGCGCTTCAGGATCAGGGCTTCGACACTGTCGATGCCAACACTCGTCTCGGTTTCGCGATCGACGCGCGCGATTTTTCGGTGGCGGCGCAGATGCTCAAATTGCTCGGAATCGGCAAGGTCCGGCTGCTCACCAACAATCCGGCGAAGGTCGCCGGACTAGAGGGGGAGGGGATAGACGTTAGCGAGCGTCTGCCGCTCGCTATCGAGGCAAACCCGCATAATGAGCGCTATCTCGATACCAAGCGGGACCGCACCGGCCACCAGCTATGAGCCATATCGTGCGTGTAGACACCGCCGCGCGGACCTTGAGCTTCGATGGCCGGACCCTGGCCTGCGCCATCGGCAAGGGCGGTGCCTGCCCCGCTGCCGACAAGCGCGAGGGAGACGAGCGCACGCCGCTGGGCATATGGCCGATCCGCGGCGCACTGCTGAGGCCGGGGCGGGTGAGCCTCGCGGAAACGCCGCGCATCCCGTGGCGCTGGACGCGCGATAACGACGGTTGGTCCGATGGTTCGGACGACCCCGCCTATAACCGCCCGGTGTTGCTGCCCCATCGCTTTTCGCATGAGCGGCTGCAACGCGAGGATGCGGCCTATGACATCGTCATCGTGCTCGGCCACAATGACGCGCCGCCAGTCCCCGGCAACGGCAGCGCGATCTTCTGGCATATCTGGGTGCCCGATGGCGGTGGCTCGCCAAAGCAGACCGAAGGCTGCATCGCCATTGCGCGCGAGGAGATGGAGCGGATCCTCCCCTTGTTGAAACGCGAAATGAGCATGGAAATCGGCTAAATCGGGTTCCCCATTTCATCGCGCAGCACTTCGCGGCGGCCAACATGATTGGGCGCGCCGACCAGTCCTTCATTCTCCATCCGCTCGATGAGCCGGGCCGCGCTGTTATAGCCGATGCGCAATTGCCGCTGCAGCCAGCTGGTCGAGGCCTTCTGGTTCTCGAACACCAGCTGGCAAGCCTTGCGATAGAGCTGTGCGTCCGGGCTGTCATCACCCAGGTCGACGCCATCCAATGCGAAGCTGCCGTCCTCCGGCTCCTCGGTGACGGCCTGCACATAATCGGGCTTGCCCTGAGCACGCCAATGGTCGGCGACCGCGCGCACCTCGTCGTCGCTGACGAACGGCCCATGGACGCGGGTCAGCCCCTTGCCTCCCGCCATGTAGAGCATGTCGCCCTTGCCTAGCAGTTGCTCCGCGCCCTGTTCTCCAAGGATCGTGCGGCTGTCGATCTTGCTAGTGACGAAGAAGCTGATGCGCGTCGGCAGGTTCGCCTTGATGACGCCGGTAATGACGTCGACCGACGGGCGCTGCGTCGCAAGGATGAGGTGGATGCCCGCCGCGCGCGCCTTTTGCGCCAGCCGCTGGATCAGGAACTCGACCTCCTTGCCCGCCGTCATCATCAGGTCAGCCAGCTCGTCGACCACCACCACGATCTGCGGCAGCGGCTGGAAATCGAGCTGTTCCTCCTCATAGATGGGCTGGTGGGTTTCGGGGTCGTAACCCGTCTGCACCTTGCGGCCCAGCGGCTTGCCCTTGGCCTTGGCCGCCCGCACTTTCTCGTTGTAGTTGGCGAGGTTGCGGACGGAAATCGACGCCATCATGCGATAGCGGTCCTCCATTTGTTCGACTGCCCATTTCAATGCGCGGATCGCCTTGGCAGGCTCCGTCACCACCGGCGAGAGCAGGTGCGGGATGTCGTCATAGATGCTCAGCTCCAGCATCTTTGGGTCGATCATGATGAGGCGCAGATCGTCCGGTGTCATGCGATAGAGCAGCGAGAGGATCATCGCGTTGAGGCCGACCGACTTACCCGATCCGGTCGTGCCCGCGATCAGCAAGTGCGGCATGGGAGCGAGGTCGGCGATCACAGGCTCGCCGGAGATGTTCTTGCCAAGGATGATCGGCAATCCGCCCGTCTGGCCCGCGAAGGCATCACTGGTGATGAGTTCGCGAAACGAGACGCCTTCGCGTTTCGCATTGGGCAACTCGATGCCCATCACCGTGCGACCGGGGATGACCGCGACGCGCGCCGAAAGCGCCGACATGTTGCGGGCGATGTCGTCGGCGAGCTGGATCACACGGCTGGCCTTGATGCCCGGCGCCGGTTCCAGCTCATACATGGTGACGACCGGACCGGGGCGCACCTCGATCACATTGCCGGTCACCTTGAAATCGTCGAGCACGGATTCGAGCAGGCGGGCGTTGCGTTCCAGCGCGGCCTTGTCGATCTGCGGTGCGGAAGAGGGCTGCACTTCGGCCAGTAGTTCGGGCGTCGGCAGCGAGCTGTTGCCGAACAGGTCGTCCTGTCGCGCGGCGGAATTGCCGGGACGCTGGGCGGGGGGAAGCTCGGGCGACTGGATGCGGATGGGTGGCTTTGGTTCGTTAGAGACTTGCGCGCGCGGGGCGGAGGGTTTGCGCGGTTCGTCGTCCTCATCCTCATCGGCATAAGCCGGGGCAGGAGCGCGGCGGAAAAGGGCCAAACCGGGCAGGGGCGGCCAGGCAAAAGCAAGAAGCGGCCGTTCCAGCCTCCAGCTCTTGTAGCACATAGAGACCCCCGCCACGAGGAACAGCGCGACCAGCGCCCATTCCAGCCAATAGGCGGCGTTATGCGGCATCAGAGCGCTGACGTTGCGATACTGGCGCACGAGAAGCTGCGCCAGCAACCCGCCTCGTCCCGCAGGAAGCTGCGGAGGCGGGCCGGACGACAGCAGCTCCAGCCCGATGCCCGACAGCAGGACGCCACCAAGGCAGAGCCATATCTGGCGGCCCCATCCGCGCATGTCATCGGCGATCCAGAGCCTGCGCGCGAAGGTGGCGATGAGCGGTAGTACGAGCGCTGCTCCAATGCCCAGCAACAGTAGCGCGGTTCCCGCCATCCATGCGCCGGGCAGGCCCATGACATTCTCGACAGCGCCGCCCGCCGCCGTGTTCGCGGATCGGTCGCTCTCATGGTAGCCGAGCAGGGCGAGCGACAGGAAAACCACGAGCGCACCCAACGCTAGCGATCCCATGATCTGGCCCGTGCGCACAAGGCTGCGTTTCATCATGATGCGCCAATCCGCATCGCGCTTGGCCGGTGCCCGGCTGGCCATGACCTTGATCCCCGATATTTCCGATTTGTTCCGTTTTCGGACAATGCCCTGTGGCGGGACTCCGCGTCAAGAGTCGGCGTGAGGGAGGCGGGATGAGTCGAGTCTTACACCACTTCCGTCTCGATATGTCCGGCAATGTCCGGATCGGCCTTTGCCGCGATCAGGCATGCGGCGACGATCAGCGCCACGCCCGCAAGAACTTCGAGTGTCAGCGCCTCGCTGAACATCAGCCAGCCCACCAGCGTTGCCCAGATGAAGGCGCTATATTCGATGGGGATCAGTCGGCTCGCGGGGGCGCGGGCATAGGCGGCGGCGAGCAGGAATTGCGATCCGCAGGTCAACAGGGCGGAACCGGCGACGGCCCACCAGAAGGAGTCGGGGATGCTGCTCGCCGTCAGAAGCCACGGGGCAAGGGGCGTGAACACGGCCAACACCACGATGTTCTGGAAGAAGGTGACTTCGACAGCGCTCGCGACCCGCGCCTGCCGGCTCTGGAGAATGAGGTTGATGGCGAACAGCACGGCGGAAACGAGAACGCCAAGCGCCCCGGCAAGGGCGCGCCCGTCATAATCGCCCGTCAGCCGTCCGGAAAGGATCACGCCGACACCGACAAGGCCCAGCACGCCCGCCGCCATGGAATATTTGCTGACCCGTTCCCCCAGCATCAGGACGGAAAGCGCAAGGGCGATGATCGGCGCGATGAAGGAAAGGGCGATTGCTTCGGCCAGCGGCAGGCGCGTCAACGACCAGAAGAACAGCCAGACCATCACTGCGATGATTACGCCGCGCAGCACATGGAGGCGCATGACGCCAGCAGGCGGCCAGCGATTGCGGGTGACCCCCATCGCGGCCCCCGACAGGAGGCTCGCCAGGATGCTGCGCCAGAAAATCGCGCTGTAAACGCCGACGGCAAGCGAGGCGTGTTTCATCAAGCCGTCCATGATCGAGAACAGCGCAACGCCGCCAGCGCACATCAGGACAGGCCCCCATATGGCCGCTTGTCCCTGTGCCGCTGTTCGGGCCAGTCGGTCGGTCATTGCGCCATGATCCGTTCGATCAGCTCGATGTCCTCCGGCTTGTCGGCATCGATGCAGGCGCGCGCTATGGGCAGCGGCACGATGCGCGCCGTTACGCCCAGCCTCCGCCCCGCGCGCGCTATCGCCTGATGGATGGTGAGCAGCCGAAGCACCGCGCCAAGCAGCAAGGGCAGACCGAAGGCGGCGACGATCTTGCGGCCTTTCTTCCTGTCCTGCTCTATCTCACGCCATTTTTCGAGTGCGCGCGCGGCATTGGCATTGCCCAGCCAGAAGAGATTGGCGCCGGACCATGCGCCGCCACGAAACTTCAGCCATGTGCGCCGCGAGGAGGGAAATTCGCGCATCAGCGTGGCGCGTTCGACCATGGCTGCGGCGATCTCGGCATCGCCCGTTTCGACCGCGGCGAAAAAGGCGTCGATAATTTCCCGATCGAGCAGAACGTTGTCGGCGGTAGTGACCAGCGCGGGAAGCTGCGCGCGCTCGCCCGCAATCCAGTCGAGCAGGGATTGGCTGATGCCCGCGCCGCTTTCGACCAGCGCCACCCGTTCGTGATCGCGCAGCCAGGCGGTCTGCGGACGCTCTGCCAGCGCGGCGGGTTGCTGCGCCATCAGGATCACGGTGCCAATGCGCGGATGATCGAGCAGCGCGCGCGCGACATGATCAATCATCGGGCGTCCACCTATGGGCACCAGCGCCTTGGTTGCAACCCCGGCGTGATCGGCCAGCGCGTCCCCGCCCGGCCGGCTTCCGGCGAGGATGATCGCGGTGATCGGGCTATGGCGGGCGGCTTCCTGCTTCATCCCGGCTGCATAACGGGGAAAGGGCCGGCGCGCACGGTTCTTTTTCGGGCGCACTGCGCGGTTGAAAATCGGCGCGACTGAGGGTAGGCGCGAGGCATGACCGATACACCTGAAACATCGTCCCAGCCCAAGGCGGCCGCGGACACACCGCCGGATCGCCTGTCTACCAGCCCGCGCAGCCCGTTTTTCGACATGGAAACGCTCCAGCGCGGCATAGGCATTCGCTTCAAGGACCGGGTGCGCACCGATGTCGAGGAATATTCGATTTCCGAAGGCTGGATCCGCGTGGCGGCGGGCAAGACGCGCGATCGCCATGGCCAGCCGTTGACGATCAGGCTCAACGGCCCGGTCGAGGCATGGTTCGAGGACATCAAGGCGGACTGACGATCAGGCGGACGCGGTGATGCGGCCCTCGGTAATGTGGAGGCGCGTGGCGCGATCGATGCCGTCAAACAGCGATGGCTCGGTGCCCGTCATCCACACCTGACTTCCAGTGCGCGCCAGCCGCTCGAACAGTGCCGTCCGGCGCGCAGAATCGAGATGCGCCGCGACTTCATCGAGCAGTAACAGCGGTGCCCGTTCGCGCGCCCGCGCGACCAGCGCCGCATGGGCGAGCAGGATCGAGAGCAGCAGCGCCTTCTGTTCGCCGGTCGAGCATAGCGCGGCGGCCTGATCTTTCGCGACATGGGTAACGAGCAGGTCGCTGCGATGCGGGCCGGAAAGCGTGCGCCCTGCAGCAGCGTCGCGGCGGCGGCCTTCTCCCAGTGCCTCCGCCAAAGACCGCTCGGCGCCGTCCCATAGCGAGAGCGCGAGCGCGGGCCGGGCGAACAGGCTCTCCGGTTCCTCCGCCAGAGCCTCGCCAAGCTGCACTACCAGCGCGCTGCGCGCCGCATGAATGGCCGCCCCATGTTCGGTCATCTGCGCTTCGAGCGCGCTGAGCCAATGCTCGTCCCACCCGCGCGCAGCATCGGCGAGCAGCTTGTTGCGCGCGCGCATCGCCGCCTCATAGCGCGTCGAATGAACCGCATGAGCAGGATCGAGCGCTAGAGTCAGCCGGTCGAGAAAGCGGCGCCGGTCGCCCGCGCTGCCGGTGAACAGCCGGTCCATGGCGGGCGTGAGCCAGATCAGCGGCAGATGTTCCGCAAGCGCGCTGGCCGCGCTAGCTAGCCCGCCGATGCGCACCTGCCGCCGGTCCGGCGCTTCCGGGCTGGTGCCGGTGCCGATGGTGACGCCATCGACCTGCGCGGCGACGCCGAAGCTGCCGCGCCCGCCTTGCCGCGCCATCTGAGCCAGCGCCGCGCCGCGCAGCCCACGTCCCGGCGAAAGCAATGAAATCGCTTCCAATATGTTCGTCTTGCCCGCGCCATTTTCTCCGGTGAGTAGCACGAAATTCGCGCGAGGGACGATGAGCGCATCCTCATGGTTGCGAAAATCGCTCAGGGTGAGGCGGCTCAGCATGCTGTGGTGGCGTGGTCCGGCTACCAGCTTCCAAAGCCGGGTGCTTCACCATTGGCGTCCGCTCGCCAGCGGCGGGGCCGTTTCCAGCCGATGGCCGGACGCTTGCGGAAGCGTAAGGTCGGCCAATGGCCGCCTTCAAGCCCCTGCGCCTCGATCCGGTCGACCAGCCGCATG
Organism: uncultured Sphingobium sp.; assembly: GCA_964408525.1. Taxonomy (GTDB): domain Bacteria; phylum Pseudomonadota; class Alphaproteobacteria; order Sphingomonadales; family Sphingomonadaceae; genus Sphingobium. The sequence continues at coordinate 41,036 of CAYOZY010000001.1, forward strand.
CCCTGCGCGCGATAGGCGGTGATGATGCGCTCGGCCTGCGCATCGAGCAATCCGGCGAGGATGAGCGTGCCGCCTTCCGTCAGCACCGCGCAGATGGACGGCGCCAGCTCGATCAGTGGCCCGGCGAGGATATTGGCGATGACGAGATCATAGGGCGCTCGCGCCTGCAACACGGGATGATCGACTCCGGCCGCGACATGGCACGAGAGACACCCCTGGCCCGCACCGGACCTGACGGCGTTCAGCGCGCCATTCTGGAGCGTTACCTCAACCGCCGCCGGGTCTATGTCCGAAGCCGTCGCGCGGGCGCGCGGCCATAGGTGCAGCGCAGCAAAGGCGAGCAGGCCGGTGCCCGTGCCGACGTCGATGATATTGCCGAAGCGCTCGCCCAGCGTCCGGCAGCGGTCGAGCATATGAAGGCAACCCGCCGTGGTTTCATGCTGGCCCGTGCCAAACGCTCTTCCGGCGGGGATCAGCAGCGGCACCAGTCCGGGCGGTGCCGGATCATCGGCATGATTGCGCACATGAAAGCGCCCCGCAATGACTGGCTCAAGCCCTTGTTGGCTGAGTGTCACCCAATCTTCGTCCGGCAAGGCTTCGAGCGCCGGTTTCCGCTTTGCGCTGCTGGGAACCAGCGCAGCGACAAGCGCGATCACGGCTTTGGAGGGCTTGGTTTCGAAATAGGCTTCAAGCTGCCAGCTACCGGGATTGTCCTCTTCCAGCTCGCGCGTCATCAGCGCGGGAGGAGGCTCCAGCTCGGCCAGCGCGCCCATGTCGTCGGACAATGCCTCTGCCTCCGCGCGGGTGCAGGGAAGCGTCAGTTTCCAGCCTTGCGTCATGGAATTCGCATCCCATGCGCCATGCCCGTCGTCAAGCCAATAGCTTCTGGCGAGAGCGTGGCCGCAGCGCCATGAGGCACCGTTTACGCGCGACGAATCGTGACGCAGTGCAACAATAGCCATGGACGCATCTGCGCCGGGGGGCTATATTTACCGCCGGTGGGCGAATGGGAATCCGATTCCTCTGTCCATTTCGAACAGGAACTCCGGACCCGATTGACTGCATGACGCCACCTCTACCTTATCGTCCCTGTGTCGGCATGATGATCGTGAACATGGAGGGGCTCGTCTTTGTAGGCCAGCGGCTCGACAGCAAGGTCGAGGCCTGGCAGATGCCCCAGGGCGGTATCGACAAGGGCGAAAATCCACGCGATTCGGCCTATCGCGAGCTGGCCGAGGAAACGGGCATCGCGCCCGATCTCGTCAAGATCATCGCCCAGAGCAAGGAAGAGCATTTCTACGACCTGCCCGACGAACTGGTGGGAGAGATCTGGGGCGGGAAATATCGCGGGCAGAAGCAGACCTGGTTCCTGATGCGCTTTCTGGGTGAGGACGCGCATGTGAACATCGAAACGCCGCATCAGGAGTTTCGCGACTGGCGCTGGGTCAAGCCGACGGAGCTTCCCGACCTGATCGTGCCGTTC
>CAYOZY010000001.1:42528-47042 GCA_964408525.1 uncultured Sphingobium sp.
ATGGCGCTGGGTGGCACCCGATCAGCTCGAAAACCTGATCGTGCCTTTCAAGAAAAAGCTCTACCGCGACATAGTGCAGGAATTCGCGGAGCTGATCTGAACGCGCCAATCGCCAATCCGGCGAGGAGTCAGGCCGCGGCGCTTCCCTTGCCCGCGAGGGCGGCGGCGCTTGTCTTCGCCGAATCATCGTACCAGGCGCGTTTGCGCGCATACATGTCTGTGTCCGCCCGTTCGATCAGGGCGTCCTCGGTGTCGTTGGGCAGCAGCATCGTGAAGCCGATCGAGGCCGAAGCGGGCAGGGCCACATCGCCAAACATGCAGGATGTCGTGCGAAGCACCATATCAAGCTGTTGGGCCTTCGCCAGCGCCCGATCCTCTTCTACCTCTTCGAGTATCACGGCGAACTCGTCGCCACCGAAGCGCGCGGCCACGTCCGTCGTGCGGATATTCGCCTGAATGAGCTGCGCGATGTGGACCAGCGCGAAATCGCCCGCGCTGTGGCCGAAGGCATCGTTGATATATTTCATGCGGTTGACGTCGATGAACAGCACCGCGGCCCTGGTGTTATAGCGCTTCGCGCGCACCAGCCGTTCGTGGAGCGCGGTCAAAAAGTAGCGGCGGTTGAACAGCGGTGTCAGCGTATCGCGTACAGCGACCCGCTCCAGCTCCGAATTGGCGATTCGCAGCAGGCGCAACTCACGCCTCAGGGCCATCACTTCCATGCGCAGTTCCGCGACCGTGGCGACGGAATCCCCCTCGCGCGCGGCGGCATCCGCCGCACCTGGAAGCGAGCCAGGGGGCGCTCCGCCCCCACCACTGTCATTTCGGCCATGATCAGCCATCTGGTTCATTCCCCAATGCCCCGCCTCCCCGAATCCCCTGTAGCGCAATCGGCGGGCTTCGTCAGCGGAGCAACATCTCTAAGCGGGCATTAATCGCACTTTATCGTTTCGGATTGGTGAATGTGGACATTCAGAGGCACCGACCATCATTCGCCATTGCCCCTTGCTCCCATGCTGGCTAATGCCTGAACAACATGAAATTTCCGCACGGACAGGGATGGGGCGAAGGGTGACAGGCGACGCTAGCGGTAAGCAGATTCTGGTCGGGGTGATCATGGGCAGCCGGTCCGACTGGGAAACCATGCGCCATGTCAGCGAGACGCTGACCGATCTTGATGTGACGCATGAATGTAAAGTGGTGTCCGCGCATCGTACGCCGCAGCGGCTCTATGATTATGCGTCGGGCGCGGTTTCGCGCGGGCTGAAGGTGATTGTCGCAGGCGCGGGCGGCGCGGCGCATCTTCCGGGCATGGCGGCGAGCATGACACGCCTGCCGGTGCTGGGCGTGCCGGTCGAATCCAAGGCGCTTTCGGGCATGGACAGCCTGCTTTCCATCGTGCAGATGCCCGGCGGGGTTCCGGTGGGCACGCTGGCCATCGGCAAGGCGGGCGCGATCAACGCCGGCCTGCTGGCCGCCGCGATCCTCGCCACGACCGATGAAGCGCTGGCTGAACGGCTGGAAGCATGGCGCGCAAAGCAGACCGCAGACGTCGCGCAGGAGCCGGAATGAAGCCCTTACCGCCGGGTTCGACGATCGGCATTATCGGGGGTGGCCAGCTTGGGCGCATGTTGGGGGTGGCGGCGGCGCAGCTCGGCTATCGCGCCCATATCTATGCCCCTGAAGCCAGCGGACCCGCCGCCGATACCTGCGCCGGGTGGACGCAGGGCGATTATGCCGACGCAGCCATGCTCGCTGCATTCGCCGATGCCGTCGATGTCGTCACCTATGAATTCGAGAATGTCGATACCGGCGCGATTGAAACGCTGAGCACGCATGGCCTTATCCGTCCCTCTGTCGAGGCGCTGCGGATCGCGCAGGATCGGCTGAAGGAAAAAACCTATGTCGCGCAGCTGGGCGGCAGACCCGCGCCATTCGCGGCGGTGAACAGTCTGGCGGACCTCGAAGCCGCCCTGCAGCAAGTCGGCGCACCCGCGATCCTGAAAACAAACCGTTTCGGCTATGACGGAAAAGGTCAGGTGCGGATCGGCGACGACACCGGTGTCGCAAGGGCTTGGGACGCGATCGGCAAGGCACCTTCCGTACTGGAGGGCTTCGTCACCTTCGGTCAGGAATTCTCGGTGATCCTCGTACGCGGCGCGGACGGCGACATCCGTTTCTGGGACAGCCCGGCCAATGTCCATGTCGGCGGAATATTGGCCACGTCCACAGTGCCCGCCGGTCCCCTGATCGAAGCACAGATGCAGCAAGCCCGTGCATTGTCGCGGAAGGTGGCCGATGCGCTCGACTATGTCGGCGTGCTGACCCTCGAATTTTTCGCAACCGGAGACGGGCCGGTGTTCAACGAGATGGCGCCGCGCGTCCACAATAGCGGGCACTGGACAATCGAAGGCGCGCTCACCAGCCAGTTCGAAAATCATATCCGGGCGATCTGCGGCCTGCCGCTGGGCGATACTGCGTTGGCGGCGCGCGGGGTGCGCATGCGCAATCTGATCGGCGAAGACGCCCATGAATGGCGCGAACTGCTCGCAGACCCTTCCAATCACCTGCATCTCTATGGCAAGCACGAAGCGCGACCCGGCCGCAAGATGGGCCATGTTACGAAACTGGAGCTATGAGCTGCGATGAACCATCCTGAGATCGTGCTGATCCTCGCCCGCGCCGATAATGGCGTGATCGGCAAGGATGATAGCATGCCCTGGCATATCCCGGCGGACCTGCGGCATTTCAAGGAACTGACGCAAGGCTTGCCGATGATCATGGGGCGCAAGACCTTTGACAGCCTGCCCGGACTGCTCGAAGGACGGCGGCATATCGTGCTGACCCGCGATGCGGAGTGGGAGGAAGAAGGCGCGGAAACCGCCGCCAGCGTCGAGGATGCGATCCGTCTGGCTAACGCCCCGCATATCGCGGTGATCGGCGGCGCGGAAATCTATGCCCAGTTCCTTCCACTCGCCGACCGGATCGAGCTGACGATGGTCCATATGGACGCCGAGGGCGATACTTTTATCGATCTACCCTCGACCAATGAATGGCACGAAACGGCCAGGACGCGCCATGAGTCCGAAAATAGCCGTCCGGCGTTCAGCTTTGTCACGCTGCGGCGGAAGCGGGACTGACGCATGACGATCAGGCGTCTCGACGACCAGAACCCAATGCCCAATGACTTGCGCGGCGCAATTCTGGCGCTGGGCAATTTCGACGGGTTTCATCTGGGGCATCAGGCCGTCGTCAATCGCGCGATAGAGTGGGCGCATAGCGAGGGCAGGCCCGCCATCGTCGCCACCTTCGATCCGCATCCGGTGCGCCTGTTCAGGCCCGATGCGCCGCCCTTTCGCCTGACCACCCTCGATCAGCGCCAGCGCCTGTTCGGCTTCGCGGGCGCGGATGCGATGCTGGTGTTCCATTTCGACGAGGCTCTGGCGGCGATGAGCGCAGATGAATTTGTCGACATGCTGGTGTCGCGGTTTGGCACGGCCGGCGTGGTCACAGGCACTGACCTGACGTTCGGGCGAAACAAGTCGGGCGATATCGAACGGCTGAAACATATAGGCTCTCCGCTCGGTTTGCGGAGCGAGGCGGTCGCTCCGGTCGCGGACGCTGGTGGCACGATCATATCGTCCAGCCGCATCCGCGATGCGCTGAAAACGGGTGACTGCAAAACCGCCACGCGCCTGCTGACCCGTCCGTTCGCGATAGCGGGCGAAGTGCTGCACGGCGCAAAGCTCGGCCGAACCCTCGATTTCCCCACCGCCAATCTTGAGCTGGGGACATATCTGCGTCCGGCCTATGGGGTTTATGCGGTGCGCGCCACGCTTCCCGGTGGCGAACGCGTGGACGGGGTCGCCAATCTGGGCATTCGCCCGATGTTCGACCCGCCGGTAGAACTGCTGGAGGCCTATTTCTTTGACTATTCCGGCGATCTTTATGGCCGGACCATCGACGTGGAGCTGATTTCCTATATCCGCCCCGAAGCGAAGCTCGACGGACTCGATGCGCTGAAGGCGCAGATCGCGCGCGATTGCGACGCCGCGCGGCAAATCCTTGGCCAGAACCCGCGCTTGTCCTGATCGGGATTTGGCCCTAGAGCCGGTCAGATTTTTCCACCAATGCACCCGGACCGAAATGACCGACGCGCCTCGCCCAGAAGCAAAAGACTATAAAGATACCGTGTTCCTGCCCAGGACCGACTTTCCGATGAAGGCCGGCCTCGCGCAAAAGGAACCGGCGATTGCCGCGCAGTGGGAAGCAGACGGGCTTTATGCGAAGCTGCGCGAAGCGCGCGCGGGGCGGGAGCGCTTCGTGCTGCATGACGGCCCGCCCTACGCCAATGGCGACATCCATATGGGCCATGCGATGAACAAGGTGCTGAAGGACATCATCGTCCGCTCGCAATCCCTGTTGGGCAAGGATGCGCCCTACACGCCCGGCTGGGATTGCCATGGCCTGCCGATCGAATGGAAGATCGAGGAGGAATATCGCAAGAAGAAGCT
>CAYOZY010000002.1:0-39891 GCA_964408525.1 uncultured Sphingobium sp.
GCACCGGCTCCAGCCCCTCCAGCACCTCGATCGAGGAGGCGTCGTAATTTCCCGAAGATGTGGAGGGCGCGGAGCCGAACAGGTCGTCTGACATGGATATGCTATAGGGCGGGGAGAGTCAGGGAAGCAAGGGAATGTGTGATCGGAGGCCGTTCCGTCAGCTCATCGTTTCCGGTAGCGGAAATACCAGACTTCGTGCCCCTGCGCACGCGCCTTGGCTTCATAGCGGGTTTCGGGCCAGCCGCCGGGGCGGGCGAGAAAATTGGCCGGCGTGTCGCACAGCCAGTCGAAATCGGTGCGGCCGTTCATCACCATCAGCGCCCAGCGCAGATAGACGGGGTGGTCGGTGCCGAAGCGGAACTCGCCACCGGCTTTAAGCTTGGCTGAGATCAGGTCCACCGGCCCCTTGTTCATCATGCGGCGCTTGGCGTGGCGCGCCTTGGGCCATGGGTCGGGGTGGAGCAGATAGACGAAAGAAAGCGCGCCATCGGGGATGCGGGCGAGCACATCGAGCGCATCGCCATGATGGATGCGCACATTGGGGATGCCGGGCTTCGCCGCATCGCCATGAACATGGGCTAGCGCCGCAGCTACGCCATTGAGGAACGGCTCGCATCCGATGAAGCCATGATCGGGCAGCATGTCGGCGCGCGTGGCCATATGCTCACCGCCGCCGAAGCCGATCTCGAAATGGAGAGGGCGTTCATCGCCGAACAGGCGTCGCGACGTGATCTCGCCCTCGGCCGGAACGGCGATCTGCGGGAGAAGATCGTCGATCAGCGATTGCTGCAAGGCGCGCAGAGGCTTGCCCTTGGCTCGGCCGTAAAGGCGGTTAAGCGTGGTCGGATCGCCGGATTTATGCGCTGTCATGGTGGGGGGCGATAGATGTCCACGCACTGTCCGGCAACCCGATTCTCCCGGTCAGGGCCTACAGGGCTTGCCCTCATAGGCGAAGCGGTTGCGGGCATATGCCTTCCCGTTCCAGCGCAGCACCGGGAAGCAGAAGCCGGGACCGCCCACTGAAATGTCGGGCCAGCCGCCCGCTCCCTTGGTCTTGAGGAACTCGGCCATGCCCTGGCGACTGTCCATCAGCTTCCACGTGCCGTCCGCCCGTCTGGAAAGCAGCGAATAGCCGGTGCCGGTCATCCCATAACAATAGGAACCGCCCTCGGTGACGACGGCATCGGTGCGTCCGTCGCCGTTGATGTCGCGATAGACCTCGATTGCTCCGGGGGAATAGGACATCGAGGGATCTTCCATCCCGCACTCGCTGCGCCACTGTTGGCCTTTCTTGACGAGCCCGGCGGCCTTGAAGATAGCGGCCTGCTCAAGTGGCGATGGCGCGGGTGGCGCGGCGGAGGTCGCCGATACCGTGCCAGAGGACAGTGTAATCATGGCGATGATCTTTGCGGCGGACATGACAGATTCTCCACAATGAGACTCGGATAACCGCAGCATAGCCGCAAACCTCTCATCTCGCCGTCCTTTTCATCCCATGGTGCTCGATCGGGGGACGTGGTATCGTGGGGTCAAGTCCGTGGAACGGCGGACCGAAAAGACAGGAGGGATGCGTGCGTATCTGTGGAGTAAACTGGTTGGCGGCGCTGGTTGCCGCGATCGTGATCTATGCGGTTGGCGCACTGATCTATGGTGTATTGATCGATCCGGCTGTGTGGATGGAAAGTGCGGGTATCACGCCCGAAAAAATGCAAGCTGTCGGCGCATCGCGCATGCCGTTCAGCCCGGTGATGCCGCTGATGACGGCATTCGGCATGGCGTTCCTGTTCAAATGGGCTGGTGTGTCGGGCCTTGCCAATGGTGTGAAATGGGCGGTGCTGATCGCGCTGACATCGGCGATCCCCACGTTGCTCTATGGCTGGGTCTATGGCGTTGGACCATTTGAAGGAACGATGATCGATATCGCCCATCTGGCCCTTGGCCATGTGGCCGCCGGCGCCATTCTCGCAAGCTGGAAGTAGAAAGCGGCCGGGCGGGATAATCCCGCCCGCTCCAGACATTCAGGCCAGCGCTGCCTTGAGATCATCGACCAGATCGGTGCGCTCCCATGGGAAGAAGTCGCCATCGGGAGTTCTGCCGAAGTGGCCATAGGCGGCGGTGCGCTTGTAGATCGGCTTGTTGAGGCCGAGATGCATGCGTATGCCGCGCGGCGTCATGCCGCCCAGCTTCTCGATGCCATTGATGGCGGCTTCGATCCTGTCATCCCCGACCGTGCCGGTGCCGTGGGTGTCGACATAGAGCGACAGCGGCTTGGCGACGCCGATCGCATAGGCGAGCTGGATCGTGCATTTCTTGGCGAGGCCCGCCGCGACGATGTTCTTCGCAAGATAGCGGGTGATATAAGCCGCCGATCGATCAACCTTGGTCGGGTCCTTGCCGGAAAACGCGCCGCCGCCGTGGGGGCTGGCGCCGCCATAGGTGTCGACGATGATCTTGCGGCCGGTGAGGCCTGCGTCGCCATCCGGCCCGCCGATCTCGAAGCTGCCGGTCGGGTTGATGTGATATATGGTATCGTCCGACAGTAGCTCGGCAGGAAGAATATCCGCCACCACCCTCTTCACATAGGCATGAAGCTCGGCTTCCTTCGCACCCTCGTCATAACCGGGAGCATGCTGGGTCGAAACGACGATGGCGGTCGCGGCGACCGGCTTGCCGTTCTCGAAGCGCAGCGTCACCTGGCTCTTGGCGTCCGGTTCCAGAAAGGGTGCGGCGCCCGAGTGGCGGTCCTGCGCCATGCGATGCAGAATGCGATGACTGTAATAGAGCGTCGCGGGCATGAGGTCCGGCGTCTCGTCACAAGCGAAACCAAACATGATGCCTTGGTCGCCCGCGCCTTCGTCCTTGTTGCCGCTGGCATCCACGCCCTGCGCGATATGCGCGGACTGGCCGTGAAGGTTGTTCTCGAGGCGCAGGCTCTGCCAGTGGAAGCCGTCCTGCTCATAGCCGATCTCGCGCACGGTATCGCGCACGGCCTGCTCGATCTCTTCCTGCGCGCCGGGCGCCCATGCGCCATTTTCATAGACGCCCTTGCAGCGGATTTCTCCGGCCAGCACGACAAGCTGGGTGGTGGTCAGCGTTTCGCAGGCGATTCGCGCTTCCGGGTCTTTCGACAGGAACAGGTCGACGATAGCATCTGAAATCTGATCCGACACCTTGTCGGGATGGCCTTCGGATACGCTTTCGGATGTGAAGAGATAGTTGGAACGCATGGTTTTCCCAGTCAAAGAGTTGCTGTGTCTGCGTATAAAGAAATCTTTATGTGCGCGGTCCCATTAGCGCGAAGAGGCTTTGCGGGCAAGAACGAAGGAGGTTAACGCCAGCAGCAGGGCGAACGCCATCGGCAAAAGGTTTCCGAAACGCGAGAAGAGCGTGGGCGGGGCGGCGGGCGGGAGCACGCTGTTGATCGCGCCCTCCTTGTGATGCGGAACGGACGCCAATAGGTTGCCGCGAGCGTCTATCACCGCCGATATGCCGGTAGGCGTCGCGCGGATGACCGGCATCGCTTCCTCGATTGCCCGCATGCGCGCCTGCGCCAGATGTTGAGGCGGACCCCATGCACCGAACCACGCGTCGTTGGAGGGATTGTAGAGGAAGTCCGGGCGGTTTTCGCGATGGACGACCTGCCCGGAGAAGATGATTTCATAACATATCTGCACACCCATTTTGAGCTGCGGCCGACTTTGCCCTGCGGGAAGCAGCAAGGAGCGCGGACCGGGGCCGGGCCAGAAATCCGTATCGCCGGGAACGAGGCGCGAAAGACCGAGCGGTTCGAGCAGCGCTCGCATCGGCAGATATTCGCCATAGGGCACGAGATGCGCCTTGTCGTAGCGGGCGGGCAGGCGCCCGTCCGGCGTGACCACCCATGCGCTGTTGTTCGCGCCGACCAGAGTGCGGTCCGTGAAAAATCCCGTGCCGCGCTGTTTAAAATACACTTTCGCTCCACCGGTCATGAGCAGGTCGTTCGGGCCGGGAACGGCCGCGACCCGCTCCAGCCAGAGCGGCTCCATGTCGAGCCATGCCTCGATCGCCGCTTCGGGCCAGAAGATGAGGCGGGGGCGCGCGGAGGAAGAAGGGCCGGTGAGGCGCACGAGCTTCTCGAAATTGGTCCGTTCCAACACCGGATCATATTTCTCGACCTGGCCGATATTGGGCTGGACCACGGTGATGGCCGTGCCGGGCTGGGCGGACATGATCGGCGACGAGACTCTGTGCCACACCACGACACTGGCCAGAGCAACAATGATGAGGCCACCGCCCAACCATTGCCGCCGCCCCAGCAGCAGCAGCGCGCCGCTTGCCAGCACCACCAGCCCCGAAAGTCCATAGGTGCCGATCCAGCGTGCGGCATGATCGACGCCGGTGCCGAGCCAGATCATGCCTAGCGGATCCCAGGCGAAGCCGGTGAAGGCGGTGGCGCGGCCATATTCGCTGACGATCCACAGCGCGCCGAACATGGGGATGGCTGGCGTATCGGGCCAACGCTGACGCACCAGATGCAGGCCCAGTATGGCCAGCCCCGGCCACACCGCAAGATACAGCGACAGGGCCGCCACCGCGAAATAACCCAGCCAGTGCGGCATCGCATCCTGATAAACGAACGCATGGGCTATCCAGTTGTTGCCCACCGTGAAATGCCCAAGGCCGAAGCACCAGCCGAGCAGAAACGCCTGCTTGCGGTTTGCAGTGCGTTCGCCAAGCCACAGCAGCGCCGCCATGCACGCCAGCGTCACCGGCCACCAGCCAAGCGGCGCGAAACCCGTAGCCGCCAGAGCACCGAGCAGGAGAGCGACGACCAGCGGATGCCTGCGCGCCAGGGCCATCAATCAGCCGAAGGGCAGCGCGGCGCCAGTTGCGCGGGCAGCGGGAAGGCGGGTTTGCGCGGGCGCGGAATGTGACGACAAGTGCGCGCCGGAAGCCGCAGTGGCGCTGCATGCGTCACCCGGCTTGCCCCCACCGCCGGAAAGCGCGCCCGCCAGCAGAAATCCGCCGACGATCAGCACCAGAAAGGCCGCCGAAATCCAGCCAAGATATTTTTCGAGATAGGGCTTGATCGCGGCGCCATATTTCCAGAACAGCAGGCCCACCAGCATGAACTGGAACCCGCGCGACAAGGTGCTCGCCCAGATGAAAGTGAACAGCGACAGGCCGATGAAGCCCGCCGTGATGGTGATGAGCTTGAACGGGATCGGCGTCGCGCCTTTGATGAGGATGATCTCCGCGCCATATTCCTTGAGATAGCAGGCCGCGACCGGGAAGCTTTTCGTCAGGTGCAGCCAGTCGAGTAACTGCGCGCCGAGGCTGTCATACAGGAAATGCCCGATTGCATAACCGAACAGCCCGCCCAGAACCGATGCGGCGGTGCACACGAAACCGAACCACAGGGCGCGCTCCGGCTTTGCAAGGCACATCAGCCCCAGCAAAGGGTGCGGCGGGATCGGGAAGAAACTCGATTCCATGAAGGAAATGGCAGCGAGCCAGCGGTCCGCATGGCGATGCGCGGCCTTGGCGAGGGTCCATTGATAGAGGCGGGTAAGCATCGGGGGAGCGGGGTAGCCGAAGTGGCGGGCCAGCGCCAGAGGGAAAGGACGGCGGCGCGTGAAATCAGGCGGATCGGCAACAGTCAGCCGTCGGCGTGGATGAAATAAATAACCTATATGGTGTTTTTTGTTGACATCGTAACGCTGATCTGGCACAAGACGGCATATTGGAAAATGTGACTCGCGCCGATGGGGCGCTGAACGCAAAGGGTCGGGCCTTGAAAGAGGCGCCGGCCTTTTTGCGTTTCCCCGTGGCGCGGAACCGGAGGCCAAATGACGCGGTTGGGAAAGGGCGCGCAATCCAGCAAGGCTGAAAAGGGAGATTTGAGGATCGGGCGAGGGCGCTGCGGCGAAGGCCAGCCCGCGCGTCCGCAGATGCGCCGGTGGCGCAAGCGCATATGGAATGACGAACGGCGCGCGCGCTTCCTCGAAGTGTTGAGCGCGACCTGCAATGTGCAGGAGGCCGCTCGCGCGGTGGCCATGAACAAGGGCGGGGCTTATGATCTGCGTCGGCGCGATGCGGGTTTCGCCGCGCAATGGAAAGAGGCGCTGGAGACCGGCTATGCCGAGCTGGAGATGGCGCTGCTGCATCATTCCATCCATGGCACCATGACGACCGAGACGATCGACGATGGCGGCGAGAGCGGCAAGAAGCGCGTCAAGACCGTGCACAGCTATCCGCTGGCAACGGCGCTGCGGCTATTCCTTGGGCACAAGGAACAGGTCGAGGCGTTTCGCGAGGAACGGGGCATCGGACGACCGGGAAGCGAGAGTGTGCGCGCCGAGATATATGCGCGCATCGCCGCGATGCGGGCGCGGATGTCTGGCGCGGAACCGGACGACGGGGATAACGCTCCGGTGGACGAGAGCGGAGGCGAGGATGCATGAGCCGGTCGCAATGGGAAGAACTGGCCGACTGGCCGCAGGACAGGCTTGAAGAGCTGCTGGAACAGCTTGGCGCCGTCGGTCGGGAAACGCTGCTGCATGACTGGAGCGTGCAGGCGCGGCCCGGACAACTGGCGCCCGCCGGAGACTGGCGCATCTGGCTGATGCTGGCGGGACGCGGCTTCGGCAAGACGCGCAGTGGCGCGGAATGGGTGCGCTCCATCGTCGAGGCTGACGGCAGCGCGCGCATCGCGCTGGTCGGCGCCACCGTGCAACAGGCGCGTGCGATCATGGTCGAAGGCGAAAGCGGGCTGCTGAGCATTGCGCCGCGTTGGGACAGGCCGGTGTGGCACCCGGCGCTGCGGCGGCTGTTGTGGAAATCGGGCGCGCAGGCAATGCTTTACGGCGCGGCCGAACCGGAAAGCCTGCGCGGGCCGCAATTCACCCATGGCTGGGCCGACGAGCTTGCGAAATGGCCCTATGCCGAAGCCGCCTGGGACAATCTGATGATGGGATTGCGCCTTGGTGCGCGGCCAAGGCTGGTGGCGACGACGACCCCGCGTCCGGTGCCGCTGGTGCGGCGGCTGGTGGGGCAGGCGGGCGTGGTGGTGACGGGCGGGCGCACGATGGACAACCGCGCGCATCTCGCGCCCGGTTTCCTCGCGGCGATGAAGCGCGACTATGGCGGCACGCTGCTTGGGCGGCAGGAGCTTGAAGGCGTGCTGATCGATGAGCCGGAAGGAGCGCTGTGGACCCGCGCGCTGATCGAGCGATGCCGGGTGCGGAGGGAGGTGCTTGCGGCGCCAGACACGCACGATGGCGCGTCGATGCTGACGCGCGTGGTGGTGGCGGTCGATCCACCGGCCAGCGCCCATGGCGACGCCTGCGGCATCATCGTCGCCGGTCTGGGCGCGGATGACCGGGCTTATGTGATTGAAGATGCCTCGATAGAGAGTGCAAGCCCCGAACAATGGGCGGCGCGCGCCGCCGCGACCGCCGCGCGGCATGGTGCGGACCGGGTGATTGCGGAAGCGAACAATGGCGGCGATATGGTGGAAAGCGTGTTGCGCGCGGCGCAGGCCGAACTGCCGGTGCAGCTCGTCCATGCCTCGCGCGGCAAGAGCGCCCGCGCCGAGCCGGTGGCGGCGCTTTATGAGCGCGGGCGGGTCGCACATGTCGGCGGCTTCGCCGAACTGGAGGACCAGATGTGCGGCATGATGATCGGCGGCGCGTATATGGGGCCGGGCCGTTCGCCCGACCGGGCGGACGCGCTGGTCTGGGCGCTGACGGCGCTCATGCTGGGGAAAAGGGCCGGTTATGCGATCCGCAGCATATGACGCGCCGGGAAATCGCGAACCGATACCGAACAAGTGGTTCAAATAATAACGGAAGCTGCACCTATTATACATTCATCTTTACAAGAAATTGGGATAGGCTCCCGTGACGAGAGTCGGGGGCTGCCTTCCGTGAAGCGAATATTAAATGCTATTCACGATGCCGAATCGCCCACCGAATTGTGGCGGACGGTGCGCGGATATTATCGCGGTCTGGGCTTTGGCGGACTTGCCTATTTTGTCGCCAATCGCGGCACCATGGGATCGCGCAGGGGATTCAACATCATCCATCGGGGGTTTCCGAAGGAAATCTCCCGCCTCTATATCGACGAGCGTCTGGGCGAGGTCGATCCGGGGCCGCCCTTCGCCCTTTCAAAGGGCGTGCCGCTGCGCTGGTCGGTCATGTGGCGGATGTTCGAGACGGAAGCAAGCGCGGAGGAGCTTGCGTTTCTGGCGCGGATGCGCGGCGCGCAGCTTGGCGATGGCTATCATTTGCCAGTGTTCGGCCCTTCGGCGCGCAATGGCTGCATCACGGTCGGCACAGTGGCGAGCGAGCAGGCGCTCGATGACGCGCCGGTCGACGAAATGCACCTGGTGGCGCAGGCGGCGCATATGCGCCTGTGCCAGATCCTGCCCGACCGGCCGCTCGAAAAGCCGCTTTCGGCGCGCGAGCTGGAGATTCTCGACTGGGTGGCGCGGGGCAAGAGCAACAGCGTGATCGCCGATATATTGAGCCTGTCGGGCGCGACGGTGGACACCTATTTGCGGCGGATTTACGACAAGCTGGATGTGTCGGACCGGACTTCGGCGGCGGTGAGAGGCGTGGGCATGGGCCTCATCGCGGCTTAGGGCGATGGGCCGGGCTGCTCCGGCTCATGCGACAAACGGGTGCTGACCCTCAGAGCGTTTTCGATCTGATTGAATCAGATCGGCCGCTCCATACCTTTGTTTTACCGCGATTTCTGTTCGTCAAATGAAGCCATTTGACTGGAAATCGCTCTAACAGGAGTGATTCCATGAAATTGTTCGGATGGAAGGGTGCGGCCAGCCCGCGCCCGGTCTTGTCGCGCGCCTATGCCACGGGCAGCGGCATGCTGGGCGAATGGCCCAGCCAATATGAGCCGCAGGTGCGCGCGGCGGTGGTCGCCAACCCGATCGCGCAGCGCGCGGTGCGGCTGATTTCCGAAGCGGCGGGCGGTGCGGCGCTGATAGCGCGCGGGGCCAGCGCGGCGGAGAACATCCGCGCGAAGGCGCTGGTGCGCCATGTTTCGGGCGGGCAGAGCCTCGTCGAGACGCTGGCGCTGCACCTGTTGCTGCATGGCAATGGCTATGTGCAGATCGCCGCCGATGCCGAGGGGGAGCCGATCGAGCTTTTCGCGCTGCGCCCGGAGCGGGTGAGCGTCGAGGCCAATGCCAGCGGCTGGCCGGTGGCCTATCGCTATCGCGTGGGCGAGCGGGTGAGCCGCTTCGCCTCAGAGGACGGCGCGGGCCGCACCGCCATATTGCACATCAAGGCTATCAACCCGCTCGACGATCATTATGGGCTGGGGTGCTTGGGCGCGGCATCCGGCCCGGTGGCGATCCACAACGCCGCGACAACATGGAACAAGGCGCTGCTCGACAATGCGGCGCGGCCCAGCGGGGCGCTGGTCTATGACAGCGGCAAGGATGGCGCGACCCTTTCGGCGGAGCAGTTCGCGCGGCTCAAGGCGGAGATGGAAGCGGCGTTTCAGGGCGCCGTGAACGCGGGGCGGCCGATGCTGCTCGAAGGCGGCCTCAAATGGCAATCGCTTTCCATGTCCCCGGCGGAGATGGATTTCGTCGCGCTGAAATCCGCGGCGGCGCGCGAGATCGCGCTCGCTTTCGGCGTGCCGCCGATGATGCTCGGCCTGCCCGGCGACAATACCTATGCCAATTACAAGGAAGCCAACAAGGCGCTCTGGCGGCAGACGATTTTGCCGATGATGGACAAGATATTGGGCGGGATTGCACAGGGGCTACGCGGCTGGATGCCGGGGCTGGAGCTGGCGGTCGACCTCGATGCCGTGCCGGAGCTGGCGGACGAACGCAACGCCTATTGGGAGCGGATCAGCGGCGCGGACTTTCTTTCGCCGCAAGAAAAGCGGGCGCTGCTGGGATTTGGTGAGACGGGAGGCGCGGCATGAGAGACAGCGATATGCTCGCCGGGCTGGTGGCGCAGGCGGAAGGCGCGGGCAGCGACCTGGTGATGATCCGCGCACTGGTCGAGGAGGCGAGCGAGATGGGCGCGGGCCGGGCGCTTGACCGGCTGGGTCTGAGCGACCGCGCGGCGGAGCATGATGTGCGCGAGCTGCGCGAGCTGCTGGGCGCATGGCGCGACGCGAAAACGGCGGTGCGCGGCGCGATCATCGGCTGGCTGGTGCGCGCGGGGCTGGCGCTGATGCTGATCGGCATGGCGGTGAAGCTCGGCCTCTTCGGGCTGGTAAAGGGATGATCGGGGAAGAGGGCGCGCCCGCCAGCGCGGGCGCGGTGCGCTTCGCGGGCTATGCCGCGCTGTTCGACCGCGAAGACCGGGGCGGCGACATCATCCGCAAAGGGGCGTTCGCACGGGCGATCAACTGGTGGCGCGGACGCAAGGTGCCGCTGCTCTGGCAGCACAGGCCGGACAGGCCGATCGGCACGATCGAGGCTATGCGCGAGGACGAACGCGGTTTGCGCGTGATCGGGCGAGTGAACGCGGATGCTCCGGGCGAGGCGGCGAAGCTGCTGAAAGCGGGGCAGATCAACGGTCTTTCCTTCGGCTATCGTGTGACGCGGGCGGATGGCAATGCGCCACGGGTGCTCAAGGATCTGGAGCTGATCGAGGTAAGCCTCGTCTCCTTCCCGATGCAGCCGGGAGCAAGGGTGCATGCGGTGGAATAGCGCGCAGGCGTGCCAAGGTTTTCCAGCCTCCTTTCCGGGAACTTTTTTCATTTCTTTTCAACAGGCTGTTTTTGAATTCCGCGATTTCCGAGCCGCCGAATGTTCCATTCGGCTCGCAATCGCATGCTTTTTGTTTTCCGCGATTTCCGAGTCAGCGATTGAGTTCAATCGCTTCGCAATCGCTCACTTGCAGGAGAAGTCTTATGTATGAAGTGAAAGCCGATGCGCTTGAGGAGAGCTTTGACGCGCTCGCCCAGGCGGACAAGATTGCCGGCCTCGAAGCCGAAATGGCCGCGCTGAAAGGCCAGGTGGGCGCTGTCCAGCGAAGCGCCATTGCGCGCCCCGCGCTCGATGGCGTGAAAGGCGCGGAGATCGACCCTTCGCGTGCCGCGTTCGTTGATGGCTATCTGCGCCGCGGGCAGGAAACGGGCCTTGAGCTGAAGAGCATTTCGGGCGCGACCAATGCTGCGGGCGGCTTTGCCGTGCCGCGCGAGATCGACGCGATGGTCGATGTCACGCTGAAAGCGATCTCGCCGATCCGGCAGATCGCCAATGTGGTCAAGACCGGCACGGCGGGATACCGCAAGCTGGTGGCCGCGGGCGGCATCGCTTCGGGCTGGGTCAGCGAAACCGCCGCCCGCCCCGAAACCGGCACCCCGACCTTCAACGAGATCGCGCCGCCATCGGGCGAGCTTTATGCCAACCCGGCGGCCAGCCAGGCGATGCTCGACGATGCGAATTTCGATGTGGAATCCTGGCTTGCCGACGAGATCGCCCGCGAATTCGCCAAGGCGGAAGGCGCGGCCTTCGTTTCCGGCACCGGCACCAACCAGCCCAAGGGCTTCCTGAGCGGCACCATAACCAACGAGCTGGACTCGGTGCGCGCGTTCGGCACGCTGCAATATGTAGCGTCGGGCGCGGCGGGCGCATTCGCGGCGTCGAATCCGCAGGACAAGCTGGTCGATCTGGTGCAGTCGCTGAAGGCACCCTATCGCCAGGGCGCGGCGTTCGTGATGAACGCCGGCACGCTGGCCGCCATCCGCAAGTTCAAGACTACGGACGGCGCCTTCCTGTGGCAGCCCTCGATGAGCGCCGAGCAGCCCGCGACATTGCTGGGCTATCCGATTGTCGAAGCAGCCGACATGCCCGACATCGCGGCGAACAGCTTCTCGATCGCGTTCGGCAATTTCAAGGCCGGCTATGTGATCGCGGAACGGAGCGAGACGAGCATCCTGCGCGATCCGTTCAGCAACAAGCCGTTCGTGCATTTCTACGCGGTCAAACGCCTTGGTGGCGCCGTGACCAACAGCGAAGCTATCAAGCTGCTAAAGTTCTCGGTTTCCTGATCGGGCCGGGTTCCTTCTTTATCCTGCTCCCCTGAACTGACCCCTCCGGCCGCAAAGCCGGAGGGGTTTTTCGTGGCGGGAGCTTTTCCGGAACAACAGACGATGCGGAGACGCAAGCCATGACGGTGACAATGCAGGCGGTGGCGCAGCAGATCATAGACGATGCGCTCGTTGAAACGAAGGCATGGCTGCGGATCGAAACCGCCTATGACGACGCTGCGATCGAGGCGCTGATCCGATCGGCGATCGCGACGGCGGAGGATTTTTGCGCACAGATCCTGTTCGCGCGGGTGGGTACGGAAAGCCTGCCCGCATGCTCGAACTGGGTCCGCCTGCGCGCCTGCCCGGTCCGCGCGATCAGCGCGGCGCGCAGCATTGCGACAAGCGGCGCGACAACAGCGCTGGCGACCAGCGCCTATGCGATAGACATATCGGCGGACGGAGACGGCTGGGCGCGGGTCATGCAGCCCGGCTCGGACAGCCGGATCGAGGTGGATATCACCGCCGGGATCGGCGACGACTGGGCGAGCCTGCCTGACGGATTGCGGCAGGGGATCGTGCGGCTTGCCGCGCACCTCTTCGCTGAGCGGGAAAGCGATGCCCCTCCGGCCATCGTAACCGCGTTGTGGCGCCCGTGGCGCAGGATGCGGATCGCGTGAGCGCGCTGGACGCCGCGATGCGCCGGGGAACGCGACTCGCCGAAGCGCGGACAGAGCGCAGGCGCCGCGACATCGCCGAGGCGGCCAATGCGCTGCCGGGCGTCAGCGCGCATATCGAGGGCGAGAGCATCGTGCTTGAAGGCCGCGGGCTGCTCGATCGCTGGATCAGGGATGCGAGCCTGCGAAACATCGGGAGGACAGGGGCATGAACGCGGAGAGCGATATTCGCGCGGCGGTGCTGGCCGTGTTGCGCGCCGATACGGCTCTCGTCGCGCTGGTCAACCGGGTGCATGACGGATTTCCGGCAAAGGCCACGCCGCCGACGCTGATGGTGGGCGATTGCACAGGCAGCGACTGGGCGGTGAAGGACAGGCCGGGGCGCGAACTGCGCATCGCCCTGACCATAGAGGACGACCGCGAGACATCGAACCGCATCGGCGGGATCATGCCGGTGGTCGATGCCGCCGTGCAGGGCATTTCGGGGACGGTGGGAAGCTGGCAGATCGGCAGCCTGATCCTCGTGCGCTCACGCCTGCTGCGCACCAACGCCGGGCGATGGAACGCGCTTATAGATTACCGGATCAGGGTGCTGGCGGTCTGAACGAACCGCGCGGCCTATTTCGCGCTGTCGAAATTGTCGGTCATCTTCTCGATATATTCGGCAACCTGATCGTCAGCATCCTCGGCGGACTCCGCATCAGTCATGCCATCGGCCTTGTCGGCGGCGATCAGCGCAGTGCGGAAGGCCGCTTCCTTGTCGGTGCACTTGCTCTTGAGGCCCGCGAGAAATTCGTCGCGCGCCATTTTCTTGTCCGCCGCGTCGTTGGTGTAGCTGCTGAGGCAGGAGGCATAGGCCTGACGCGCCTTGGGAACCGCATCGGCGGGCGCCGCCGCCGCAAGGATCAGTGCAACGAAAACCATAAAACCCTCCGTTCATCCGGGCTGACCGGTCGAGGCTCAGATGCGCCCGGCAACCCTATTTTTCAAGGAGTATATCGCAATGAGCGTCGAAAAAGGAAGCGCCTTCCTGCTGAAGATCGGCAATGGCGGCGCGCCGCTGACCTACACCACGATCGCGGGCCTGCGCACCACCCAGTTGCAGGTGTCGGGCGAGGCGGTGAATGTCACCAACAAGGGATCGGGCGGCTGGCGCGAGCTGCTTTCGGGCGCGGGCGTGCGCGCGGTGAGCGTTTCTGCGGCGGGCATTTTCACCGGATCAACCGGCGAAGTGAAGATCCGCACCCATGCGCTTGCGGGCACGATCGACGACTATGAGCTGAGCTTCGAAAGCGGCGAACGCATGCAGGGCAAATTCCTGGTGACGCGGCTCGAATATTCGGGCGATTACAACGGCGAGCGCAACTATACGATCAGCCTCGAAAGCTCCGGTCAGGTGCAAAGCCTGTGAGCGCTGCTGCGAGTGAACGACCCGGTGCGAACCCCCTGCGCGGCGAGGCGCAGATCGTGGTTCGCGGCGAGCGGCTGGTGCTTCGCCCTTCATTTTCTGCGCTGGTGGCCGCCGAAGAGGAGCTGGGGCCGCTGTTCGCGCTGGTCGAACGTGCATCGGCGGGCGAAATGCGCCTCGGCGAGATGGTCGCGCTGTTCTGGCATTGCCGCTTCGGCTGGCCTGAAGCGATTGCGCGCGATGATGTCGGCGAGGCCATAGCGGCGCAGGGTCTGGTCGCGGCGACGCCGGCGCTCAAGGCGATATTGCGCCAGATATTGTCGGGGCGCGAATGAACCCTGAACGGGCCGGGGATGATTTCGGCGCGATTGCGCTGAAGCTGGCCGGCCTCGCCGGATGGCAACTTGGCTGGAGCGCCGACCGGTACTGGAACGCTACCCCCGCAGAAATGGAAACCGTGGTGCGCGCAATGCTGGGCGCCGACGGCGCGGCGGGCGCGGAAACACCCCCGACGCGCGGCGAAATCGCCCGATTGATGGAGATATATCCCGATGGATGAGGAAATCGACCGGCTGGTCGTTTCGGTGCGTGCCGACACGCAAGGCTTTGCCAAGGACATTGCCGATATGCGCGCGGGGCTGGAAGGGCCGCTGGCTACCGGAGCCGACCGGGCGGGTCGCGCAATAGAGGCGGGACTGCTGCGCGCGATCCGCACCGGCAAATTCGGCTTCGAGGATCTGCGCAGGATCGCGCTTTCAGTGCTCAACGCGATTGCGCAGGACGCGCTGAAGGCTGGCCTCGGCGCAATCGGTATTGGAGGCGGCGGATCGGGCGGTGGTTTATTGGGCGGGGTGCTCAGCATCGCGGGCGCGATTTTCGGCGGCGCGCCGGGTCGCGCGACCGGAGGGCCGGTGGCGGCGGGGCGGGCCTATAAGGTCGGCGAGAGCGGGCCGGAGCTGTTCGTGCCGGGCAGCAACGGGCGGATCATCGCGGCGGGCGCCGGGGCGGCGAGCGGGCGTGACGTGCGCGTGACCATCAATGTCAACGCGCCCGAAAGCGGCGCGCCGCAGGCCCTGGCGCGCTCTGCCCGCCAGATCGCCCGCAATGTCCGGTCGGCACTCTCCGAATAAGGAACAGAAGAAAATGGCATATTGGCTGGCTTCTCAAGGGGGCGGGCAGGAACGCGGCTTCATCAAGCGGTTCGCTCCCGCTTACTGGACGGTCAATGTCCCGCGTCCGATGATGGCGGGGGTGGTGACGACCGCGCCCGACGCCTTGCGCGTCGATGCGGTATTCTATGGCTCCGGCGATCTCGCGGGGCTGATCTGGGAAGCGCAGGACAGGTGGAGCCACCCGCTTCTCGCCTATGAAACGAGCCGCGATTTCCGCAACTGCCAGCTCCGCTTTCACTGGAAGAGCGGCGGGGTGAAGGCGCTGGATGCGCTGCATGGACCGACGCTGACGATCGAGGGGCGCGACCAGTCGGGCACCCCCCGAAGCTGGTATGTGCGCTTGTGGAACTATGCGAGCGGATCTCCTACCGATGCCGACATCGCGCTCGATTTCAACGTGATCGACGGTGGCTTCCTGCTGCCTTCCGAGGCAGACCCGGTGTGGGCGGGCGACGTGGACCGTATGTTCATCTCTCTGGTCGCGCCGGGATATGACGCCGGGACAACGGTGTTCACGAGTGGGCAGGAAGGCTGGGCCGAACTGACCAATATCCGCTGCGATGGATCTGGCTCGGTTCTGTCGGCCGGCGATGTCATGCTGCCCGAACATGGTTTGAGCATCGCGACCGGCTATGACGACGGCTATAACCAGACGCCTGAACGGCTGGTGCAGCAAATCCACGCTCTCGGCTATCGCGGCGACATTCTCCACTATGTCGGCATGAGCCATTATTTCCGGCTCGAACCCAATAGCGGCGGCCATTATGCCAGCCTCGCCGGCGGGGTGCTGAATGTGGCCGCCACTGCATGGCATGAGGATTTCGCGCTGCGGGCAAAGGCGCTTGGCCTGGGGATTATCTGGTCCCTCAGCTATGAGCTGCTCGACCAGCATTGCTGGAACAACTGGAAGCAGCGGGCGGAAAATGGCGACCCGGCCCTGACCGGCTGGTCGCCGCCCTCGACCTTGCTTTCCCCGGCGAGCAGCGGCGCGATGGGCTATCTGCACCAGGTTGGCGCGGCGTTCATGGGCATCGCGCTGGCGGCTGGGCTGGCGCCCAAATTCCAGATTGGCGAACCCTGGTGGTGGGTGATGGCGGATGGCCGCATCTGCCTTTACGACGATGATGCCAAGACGGCCTTCGGCGGCAGTCCGGTGTCGATACCGGACATAAGGGCCACGCTGAACACGGCGCAGACAGCGCTGCTGGATCAGGCCGGAGCGCTGCTCGCCAGCTCGACCGCGGCACTGGCAAGCGCGATGAAGGCGGTAGCGCCCGCGACAACGATGCATCTGCTGACCTATTTGCCGACCGTGCTGGATGCCCAAGCGCCCGAAGCCAAGCGCGCCAACATGCCGCTCGGATGGGCCAAGCCCGCCTTCGACGTGTTGCAGCTCGAAGATTATGACTGGGTGACGCAAGGACACAGCGCCCTGAGCGCGGCCGGTGCGGCGGCGGCGGGCGCACGGCTGGGCTATGCAGCATCGGAGCAGCATTATCTTGCGGGCTTCGTGCTCAATGCCATCGATGCGCAGGCGCACTGGCCGCTGATCGAGGCGGCGGCGCGGGCAGGCGCGGCGCGCGGCGTGGCCAAGACCTTCATCTGGGCGCTGCCTCAGGTCGCGCGTGATGGTTTTACTTATTTTCCCCTGAGCGGAGACACCGATATGCAGGCTTTCGACGATGTGCCGTTTCCGCTGAGCATCGGGCGCGAGGCGAGCGTCATCCCGGCCTTCTCGACACAGACTGTCGAGAGCCTTTCCGGCCATGAGCGGCGCTCGTCGGACTGGGCCGATGCGCGGTTGCGCTTCGATGCGGGGCCGGGGGTGCGGTCCGAGGCCGATCTGGTGAGCCTGATCGAGTTTTTTCGGGCGCGCAGGGGCGCGGCGCGCGGCTTTCGCTTCACCGATCCGTTCGACAACCAGAGCGCGCCCATGGGGCAGGCGGTGAGCGCCACAGACCAGAAGCTGGGCACGGGCGACGGCGCGACCAGCCAGTTCGCGCTCGCCAAATATTACGGCTCCGGCGCGGACGCGCAGCAACGCTTCATCACGCGGCCGGTGGCGGGCAGCATCCGCGTGGCGGCGAACGGCACCGAGATGATGACCGGCTGGCAGCATATCGGCGGCGGGGTGATCGCCTTCGACACGGCTCCGGCTGGCGGCGCGCTGCTGACCGCCGGTTTCCGTTTCGACGTGCCGGTGCGCTTCGCCGAGGACAGGCTTGAGGTCAACCGCTCGACCTTCGCGGCCGGAGAGGTGCCCTCGGTGCCGCTGGTGGAGATACGCGAATGAGCGCCGATGCGATATTGGCGCAGGATCTCGCGGCGCTGGCCTTTTGCTGGCGGCTGGAGCGGCGCGACGGGGTGAGCATCGGGCTGACGAGCCATGATCGCGACCTCATTATAAATGGCTTCCCCTATCGCGCCGCGCCGGGGCTGGTGCCGTCGGCCATTACGCGCGGCATCGGCCTCGACCCGGAAAGCATGGAGCTGAAAGGCGCGCTCACCAGTGATGCGATCAGCGAAACCGACCTGCGCGCCGGCAAGTGGGACGGCGCGGCGCTGTGGCTGCACCTGACCGAATGGACCGACCCCGGTGCTCTCTGGCTGGAGCTGATGCGCGGGGAACTGGGCACGGTCGAGCAACAGGGAGAGGGCTTCGCGGTGGAGCTGGCTGGGCCGAACGCGGTGCTTGGCGCGCCGGTGGCGCCGGAGACATCCGCCGGGTGCCGTGCAAGGCTGGGCGATCGCGCCTGCCGCATCGACATGGGCAAGCACAGCCGGGTCGTGAGCATATCGGCGCTGGCGGGTGAAGTCGCGAGCGTGAGCGGCGGCGGGCTTGTGGCGAGCGATTATGTGTTTGGCACGCTGCGCTGGCTCGAAGGCGAGAATTGCGGCCTCATGCAGCAGATCATCGCCAATGATGCGACCAGCGTGACGCTGGCCGATATTCCGGCCTTTGCAGCGGCTCCGGGCACGCGGGCACTGCTTATGGAGGGCTGCGACAAGCGTATGGCAACATGCTCCGCGCGCTTCGCCAACGCGATCAACTTTCGCGGCGAGCCTTATCTGCCGGGAAGCGACCTGCTCACCCGCTATCCCGGAGCGAACTGATGAAAAGGCAGGACAGGATCTTGCGCGCAGCGCGCGCATTGGTCGGCGCGCCGTTCCGGCTGCATGGCCGCAGCGCCCAGACCGGGCTGGATTGCATCGGGCTGGCGGCGATGACGCTGGAGCAGGCGGGGCACAAGGGTCTGAATGGCCTGGTGCCCGCAGCCTATAGCATCCGTGGCGGAACCACCGAACGGTTCGAGGCGGCCCTACGGGATGCGGGGCTGAGGCGGGTGCGCCGGGAGAAGCCGGGTGATCTGGTGCTTGTGCAGGCCGGCGTCGTGCAATTTCACCTGATGATCTCCACGGACGAGGCGCATGTCCACGCCCATGCCGGACTGGGCGCCGTGGTCGAGATGCCCGGCGCAAGCCCCTGGCCGGTATTGGCGCGCTGGCGCTGGGGCAGATGAACGCATTATCTGAAAAGAGGTTCGACAATGGCGACAGTGGTTTTGACGGTCGTGGGCACTGTGCTGGGCGGCCCCATTGGCGCGGCTATCGGCGCGACCATCGGTCAGGTGATCGACAACACGATCCTCTTCGCGCCCAAGGGAAGGCAGGGGCCGCGCCTCTCCGACCTGCGCCTGCAAACGTCGCGCTATGGTGACCAGGTGCCGAAACTGTTCGGCACAATGCGGGTTGCTGGCAGCGTCATCTGGGCCACCGACCTCAAGGAACGGCGCCACAAAAAGGGCGGTGGCAAGGGCCAGCCGAAGGTTACGACATATAGCTATAGCGCCAGTTTCGCGGTGGCGCTTTCGGCGCGGCGGATTGTCAGCGTGGGCCGTATCTGGGCGGACGGCAATTTGCTGCGCGGCGCGGCGGGCGACTTCAAGACCGCGCTCGGCGCCTTTCGCCTGCACGACGGCAGCGAGGACCAGCCGCTCGATCCGCTGATCGCGGCGGACAAAGGCAGCGGGACAACGCCCGCGCATCGCGGCATCGCATACGCCGTGTTCGAGGATTTGCAGCTCGCCGACTATGGCAACCGTATCCCATCGCTCACCTTCGAAATTGTCGCGGATAGTGGCGCGGTCGCGATCGTCGACATGGCGCATGAACTGAGCGGCGGCGCGATCGCGAATATGGCGCCGTCCGCTGCCCCTTCGATTGCCGGTTATGCGGCGTTCGGCGGCACCGTCGCAGATGCGCTTTCGCCGCTGGTCGATGGCCTCGGCATCGCGCTGCGCAGCGACGCTTCGGCGCTGAGTCTGAGCTGGAGCACGGCAAGCGAAGCGGTGCTCGCCGCCGATCTGGTCGGGGCATCTTTCAACGGCAAGGAGGAGCGCGGGCAGCGGACGAGCCGCGCGCGCGCCGAGGACGTGCCCATCAGGCTCACTATTCGTCATTATGACCCGGCGCGGGATTATCAGTCCGGCGTGCAGACAGCCGAACGCGCCGGGGCTGGACGCAAGGATGCCAATCTCGATCTTCCCGCCGTGCTGGATGCAGCAGTCGCGCGTTCGCTCGCCGAAACGCGTTTGCAGTCGCTATGGACCGGGCGCAGCGGGATCGAGCTGCGCTGCGACTGGCGGGCGCTGACCGCGCAGCCGGGTGCGGTGGTGACGCTCGAAGGAGAAAATGGCCGCTGGCGCATTGAGCAGAGCGAATGGGAGGGCATCGGCGTCCGGTTGAGGTTGAAGCAGGTCGGCGGTAACGGCGTTGCGCTGCCCGCCGCGAGCGCGGGCAACCCGATCACACAGGCTGACAGGCTGCACGGCGCGACCAGCCTGATCGTTGCCGATCTGCCGGTTCCGGGCGACGATTTGCGCACCACGCCGGTCGTGGTCGCGGCAGCGGCGGGCACCCAAGCGGGATGGCGCGCGGCAGAGCTTTTCGTCGAGGATGCAAGCACCGGCGGCCTGACTTCGCTGGGTATAACGGCGCCGAGTGCGACCATGGGCACCGTGCTCACGGCGCCGGATGCATCCGCCTCGCCGGCTCTGTTCGACATGGTTTCGGCGCTCGACGTCCAGTTACTGCACGACGAGATGCTGCTTTCCAATGCGGACGACAGCTCGCTGCTCGCAGGCGCAAACGCGGCGCTGGTCGGACAGGAAGCGATCCAGTTCGGGCAGGCCGTGCAGACCGGGCCGACGACATGGCGGCTGACCCGGCTGCTGCGCGGACGCCGCGGCACGGAGTGGGCGATGGCGGGGCATGTGGCGGGCGAACGCTTCCTGCTGCTCGATGACCAGAGCCTGTTCGCAGTGCCTTCCGCACAGGCGGCGATGGGCGCAATGCTGCATCTCGCGGCGATCAGCATTGGCGATGTCACCCCGGCGCAGGCAAGCGAAGTCGTGACAGGGCAGGCAGTGTTGCCGCTCTCCCCGGCGCATTTGCAGGCGGTTCAGACGGGTGGCGACTGGCAGTTCGGCTGGGTGCGCCGCAGCCGCAACGGCTGGCTCTGGAACGATGGAGCGGATGCGCCGCTCGGCGAGGAGCAGGAGCTGTATCGTATCTCCCTCGTTCATGGCGGCGGCGTGTTCCGCACGGTCGAAACGGCTTTGCCCCAATGGACCTATGACGCGACCGCCATCGCCGCCGACAATGGATCGGGGATCACCGGCGCAGTCAGTTTCGAGGTGCGGCAGGTCGGCACCTATGGCGTCGGCAAGCCTGTAGTCACGAACTTTTCCATATAATCCTGTTTATAGACGGAGTTTTCCCCATGCCCTCGGACACGAGCGATCGATATTCCCTTCCTCTCTTGCTGGCGGGGCAGGCGCAGAAGGAAATCACCCATAATGAGGCGCTGCTGCTCGTCGACATGCTGCTGCACGCGCAGGCTGAAAGCGCCGTCATTGCCACGCCTCCATCGGGCGCGGTCGTTGGGCAATGCTGGATCGTGGCGGCCAGCGGCACCGGCGCCTGGGCGGGCCATGACGGCGACCTCGCCTGCCTGACCTCTGGTGGCTGGCGCTTCGTCGCGCCACGCAAGGGGCTGCACGTGGCAACGACCGACGATGGGCTGACCCGCATATATGACGGGGCGGCATGGACGCTCGACCAGGCACGCCCTGATGGATATTATGTTAGCGGGCAGCGCGTGGTCGCCGCGCGGCAATCGGCCATCACGGACCCAACCGGCGGTGCGACCGTGGACAGTCAGGCGCGAACCGCGCTCGGCCTTGTGCTGGCCGCGATGCGCGCGCACGGCCTCATCGCCTGATCAATAATGCGAAATGCCGCGAACAGAATTGCTTAGCTATAATTGTTCGATTTCCTAATATTTTGCGTGGCAAAATACCTATTTTCTCCGAAGCCAAAGTCGAAAAACGATGGAAAAGGTGGGTTGCCATGCAACTTTTGAAGGAGTAGGGAGTTTTCGCAGTCCTTAGAGACCATCTTGGAAAGGGGAACAATATGCGGAAGCTAGCTCTTGCAGCGGCACTCGCGACTACGGCAATGGCGTCTCCCGCCCTTGCCCGTGACGATGCTTGGTATATCGGCGCACATGGCGGCGCCATGATCGTGGAAGATGTCGACATGACGGCGACCGGTGGCCTGTCCAGCGCAACCGTCGACTATGGCACTGGCTATGATGTTGACGGCGTGATCGGCTATGATTTCGGCATGTTCCGTCTGGAAACCGAAGTCGGCTTCCGTCGCGCGTGGACCGACACGGCAACTTATGCCAACGGCGTGAACAGCACCCGCGGCAATGTCCGTTCGCTTAGCTTCATGCTGAACGGCCTGCTCGATTTCGGGCCGGATGATGGCCTGCAGGGCTTCGTCGGCGGTGGTGCCGGTGTTGCGCGCACCCACCTCTATTCGCTTACTACCGATGATTCGGATACGGGCTTTGCGTGGCAGGCTCTGGCCGGCATCCGCTTTCCGCTGTCTGACCGGATCGATGCGGACCTGAAATACCGCTTCTTCAATCACCGGAACCTCGATCTGGTGACCAGCGGTCAGCCGGACGGCCGGTTCAGCGCCGCGCGAACCCCGGTCGATGCGGATGTGCGCACGCACAGCCTGCTGGTGGGCCTGACCTACAACTTCGGTGAGCCGGCCGCTCCGCCGCCTCCGCCGCCTCCGCCGCCCCCGCCGCCTCCACCCCCGCCGCCTCCGCCGCCGGTTGTGGAATGCACGCCTGGGCCGTACATCGTGTTCTTCGAATTCGACAAGTCGGACATTACGCCCGACGCGGCGACGATCCTCGACAATGCCGTTTCTGCCTATGGCAATTGCGGCAGCGCGCAGGTGATGCTTGCGGGCCATGCGGACAAGTCGGGCCAGCCGGCCTATAACGTGAAGCTTTCCGAGCGTCGCAACGCTTCGGTCAAGGCTTATCTCACGTCGAAGGGCATTTCCGAGGGCGTGATCAGCACCGAAGCTTTCGGTGAAGCCAAGCCGCGCGTCGAAACGGCTGATGGCGTTCGCGAACTCCAGAACCGTCGCGTGGAAATCACCTACGGTCCGGGTTCGGGCATGTAATGTCGCGCCGGGGCCTTCGGGTCCTGGGCTTCAGTCAAACGAAAACAAGGGGCTGGTCGTGGGACCGGCCCCTTTTTTCATGCGCCGGGGGCTTGTAGCTGAGGTCGAACATTTGCAGCGGCGTCTTTTGTCGAATAATATGCAGGCCGATTGCTCCAATTGGCCGGGCTATCGGCAGAAAGGCATCCTCAAGATGGTTCGATTTTCCCCAATTGCACTGTGCGCCTTGCTGATCGGTTTGCCGCACACTGGCACGGCCCTAACGGTTCCTACGCCCGACTCTCCCCTTTCATCGGCTCAGGCAGAGCTGAAAAACGCAGAGGGACAGGCGACAGGCACCGTCCGTCTCACACAAAGAGGCGAGGACATAGCTGTCAGCGTTTCCGTTCTGGGCCTGACGCCCGGCATGCATGGAACCCATGTCCATATGACCGGCGCTTGCGACGCGCCGGATTTCATGGGTGCGGGCGGCCACTGGAACCCCGCCGCCACGCAACATGGATTGCAGAACCCGCAAGGGCATCATGCGGGCGACCTTCCCAATATGGAGGTCAAGGCCGATGGCAAGGGTGCTCTGGAATTCACTATCGCCAATGCGCAGCTTGCCGGGGCCGAACATGCGCTGCTCGACGCTGATGGCGCGGCGATCGTCATTCATGCCGGGCCAGACGATATGGTGAGTGATCCCGCGGGCAATTCTGGCGGTCGCATCGCCTGTGGCGTGGTCAGACCGGACTGAGCGATTTTTCCGACAAACGGCATTGGCAGACGCGCCATGTCCGGTTTCGCTTGAAACCGGACGGTAATCATCCGATATTATGCTCCATTGGCAACAGTGCCAATGACAAGGAGTAGAATTACAATGGCTAATTGGTCTGACCCCCAGGCAGGCGGCGTTGGTTTCGGCGGCGCGGCCGTTGATACACGCTCGGCGACCTATGATGCGGGGCTGCGGTCCTACATGCTGTCGGTCTATAACTATATGGCGAGCGGCGTGCTGCTGACCGGCATCGTCGCTATGCTGTTCGCAAATAGCCCTCTTGCCGAACAGATATTATTCGGCCCCGGAATATTGAAATATGTCATCATGTTCGCGCCGCTTGGCTTTGTGATGGTGCTGAGCTTCGGCATCAACCGGCTCTCGACCACGGCTGCGCAGGCGCTTTTCTGGGCCTATGCGGGCGTGATGGGCCTGTCGATGGCCTCGATCTTCTTCGTATACACCGGAACCTCGATTGCGCAGACTTTCTTCGCCACGGCGGCGGCCTTTGCGGGCCTCAGCCTCTATGGCTACACGACCAAGAAGGATCTGTCGGGCTTCGGCACATTCCTGATCATGGGCGTTTTCGGCCTGATCATCGCGTCGATCATCAACATTTTCCTGAAGTCGAGCGTGATGGACCTTGCGATCAGCGCCATCGGCGTGCTGATCTTCGCGGGGCTTACCGCCTATGACACGCAGAAGATCAAGAGCATGTATGCCTATGTCGCGGGCACGGAAATGGCCGGAAAGTCGGTCGTGATGGCAGCGCTCAGCCTCTATCTCGACTTCGTCAACATGTTCATGTTCCTGCTGCGCTTCATGGGCAATCGCGACTGATCCGCATTGCCCCTACAATATCGCAAATCGCCCGGTCGAGCCATCGGCCGGGCGATTTGCCGTTATGCGCATCCTTCCTCAATCGCCGCTTCCTATTGACCGGGCGCATTTGCTAACGCTCTGTCCATGGCCTTGCTGCGACATCTGATCCGCGCTCCGGCGCGCAGCACCAATGGATGCCGCCTTTATGCGATCGGCGATGTCCATGGCTGCTTCGATCAGCTCGTGCGCCTGCTCCAGCTCATCGAAAGCGATCAGGCGCTTCGCAAGCCCGCCGAAACCCACGTCATCCTGCTCGGCGATTATATCGACCGCGGCCCCCAATCCCGCGATGTGTGCGAACTGCTTTATGCGATGCGGGATTCCACCTATTTCCACTGCCTGCGCGGCAACCACGAACAGACGATGCTCGATGTGCTCGAGGGCAGCCGCATGGCGCTCCAGTTCTGGCTCAAATATGGCGGCGGCGAGACGCTGCTGAGCTGGGGCGTGGACCCGGAATGGATCGAGGCGGCGCATGGCAGCGAGCGCATGCGTGCCGAACTGATCGGCATGATGCAGGAAATGGTGCCCGAAGCACTTGTCGACTGGATGAGAGGCCTGCCGACCCATTATCTTCATGGCGACTATCTCTTCGTCCATGCCGGTGTGCGGCCCAGAGTGCCGCTCGCCGCGCAGAAGGAGGAGGATATGCTCTGGATCAGGCAACCTTTCCTTTCAAGTCGGGCGCGACATCCCTGGCGCGTGGTCCACGGACATAGTGAGGGGGAGGATGTCCAGATTTCTCCCTATCGCATCGGCATAGACACCGCCGCCTATCGCACCGGCGTGCTGACGGCGATCGGCCTTGAAGATAACGATCACTGGCTGATCCAGACGATAGCTGACTGAAACTATGCCCGGTTGAGCAGTGTTTCCGGTCAGGAGCGGTCCCGCGACTTGGCGGGCGCCCATGTCTGCCATGTGCGGCCACGCCACGCATCGGTGACGCCGACAAAGGCGGCGACGATTGCCGTCAGCGCCTCCACCAGCGCCGAAAACGGCCTGACCCTCAAGACAGCTCCCAGCACGAGAAACAGCGCTCCCGCGCCTGTCAGCGCCGTCAGCACGGCCCATTGCGCTTCCAGCCATAGTCCCATGCCGAACGCCAGCCCGGACACAGCCATGAGCGGCGCACCGAACCAGCGCAGCAGCTTGTGCGAAATATATTTGTAGCGATCGACAAGGCTGAAATGCCGCGCGATCTGCGGCCATAAATGCAGGTGCGTATTATAGGCGCGGCAGGCGATGCGCCGTTTGCGGCGGAATTCGTCGCGTGGATCGGTGGTGTTGCGCTCATAGGCGATGACATCGGCGGCGCTGATGAGGCGCAGCCCATGGAACATCACGCTCATCGACACGATCATATCGTCGAGCAGATGCGGTGGCACTTCCGGATAGAGCGCACGCCGGGTCGCGAAAATCGAGCCGTCTGCCCCCATCATCGAGCCGCAGCGGCTTTCCAGCGCCTTGATCTTCTCCTCCAGCCGCCAGTAAAGCCCGCCGACCTGTGCGGTGGGGCTGTCCGCATCGTTGATGTAGCACAGCCTACCCGATACGCCGCCGATTTCGGCACTGCGAAAATGATCGAGCAGGCGCCCGACCGACTCCGGCTCCAGCAGCACATTGGCATCGGTGAAGATGCAGATTTCGCCCCGTGCCGCCTCCACCATCCTGCGCATGCCCGTGGCCTTGCCGGTGCGCTCGCCAGTGGGGATGATGCGCAACAGGTCCGGCCGGCTTTGGAGCAGCTCAAGGGTGGTGTCGCTGCTCATGTCGGAATAGGCGAGAACATCCAGGTCCGGGTGCAGCGCCTTGATCGCCTCGATATTGGCGAGCTTGGCGGGCAGCGACCGCTCTTCGTTATAGGCAGCGAACAACAGGCTGGCCGATGGCCGCGCTCCCCCCGAATCGCCGGGTGGCCGCCGCCGCATCAGTCGCAGGCCCAGCGGATAGAACATATAGGGATGCAGAAAAAGCAGCGCGGCCAAAGCGGCGAGACAGTAGCAGGCATTGGACAGCAGCATCGCCCCTTGGCTAGCGCGCTTTTATTGCGCTGTCCGCAGTTAATTGCGCGACCGGCCTGAGCGCCCCGGAAAAGCATGGCTATCGGTTGACGGCGCAGGGTGGAGACGCTATGGGCCACGGCTTCATGAGTCAGGTGCCCTTCATGCGCCCCACTCGCATCCGCTTTTAGACAGGTTTTTTGAGGACGATATGGCCAATACGCCGCAGGCAAAGAAGCGCATCCGCCGCAACGCGCGCCGGACCGAGATCAACGGCAACCGCATCAGCCGCATCCGTACGCTGGTGAAGAAGGTCGAAAGCGCAGTCGCCGCAGGAGACAAGGCTGCTGCTGCCACGGCACTTCAGACGGTCCAGCCGGAGCTGGCGCGTGGCGTTGCGCGTGGCGTGCTGCACAAGAATACAGCTTCGCGCAAGTTCAGCCGCCTCACCAAGGCGGTGACCGCTCTCTCCTGATATAAACCGTTATATCGAAAGATAGTGCCACCCGCCGGAGCAATCCGGCGGGTGTTTCGTTGCAGGGCGAATCGATTCGCGGCGGCAAGGCGTGCCTTGGGCCCAGACGATGCCTCGCCCGATTTTCATCACGCCGAATACAAAAATGCCGGGCGATTTTTCCATGCGGAGGGCGCGATGCCACAACGCAAGGAGTTGCGCTGATTCGCTGTGAGTGCGAACAGAAGATGCGCAAAAATATCCTGTTAATTCAATATCCTGACGTTGTTCACGGTTTTCTGCGGTTGCCGGCTGTCAAATCTTTTATTTCATTTTTTTGACGTCGCAGCTCTTGATCCAATCGTTAACGATTGCCTAATCCTTGCTCTCGCCGCGCACCTCTTTCGGATTCGCGGTCATCATGATCCGTAAGGAACCTTGGCCGTTTCCGGCAATGGGAACGGGAGGGGTTTTGCATTTTGGAAAAGCAGGACGCCGATGCAGCGGCCTGCGCAGAGGAAGGGTCGTTGCGTGTCCAATGGGGGTGATTTCGCCGTGATTCTCGACTCTGCCGACGCGCGCGCGCGCGATCCGGGCCTGTCCGATCGGGTTGCAGCGATCGATGCCGCATGGACCACCGTCCGAAGCAGCCTGCGTGCGCAGATCGGTGCGCGGATGTTCGACCAGTGGCTGAAGCCCGTTCGCATTGGCGCTTGGTGTGAACTGACCGGCACGCTCGAATTGCTGGCGACATCCGATTTTTCCGCCAATTTTGTCGCCGGCCAGTTTGGCGACAAGCTGCGGCTGGCCTGGCGCGCTGTTGGCGTCGGCGTTGCCGATGTAAAAATCGGCCGCGCGGCGGGTTCTGTTCAGACGACAGCGCGACTGAAGGGCGGGCAAGCCTCTGCCAAGAGCGTGCCGGCGCCGGAAGCGAGCGAAGCGGCGCCATCGCGCTCCTGCGAGGTCGGTCCGGCTGCCGCACCTTCCTCTCGCGAGACGCTCCACCTGCGACACAGATTCGACGCCTTCATCGTCGGGGATGGAAACCGGCTCGCCTGCTCGGCCGCGCGCTCCATGGCCGCTCCCGCAGCGCCGCTCTTCAACCCGCTCTACATCCATGGTAGCACCGGACAGGGCAAAACCCATCTGCTTCATGCGATTGCCGACGAATATCTGCGTCATTTTCCCGGCAATCCGGTCATTTATATGTCCGCCGAGAAGTTCATGATCGAGTTCGTCAACGCGATGCGCGCGAACGACAGCATGAGCTTCAAGGCCCGGCTGCGCGCGGCAAAGCTGCTGCTGATCGACGATATCCAGTTCATCGCGGGCAAGGGTTCGACGCAGGAGGAATTTCTCCACACCATCAACCAGCTTGCCGAAGAAGGTGCGCGCATCGTCATCAGCGCCGATCGCGCGCCGCATCATCTCGATGCCGTCGACCCGCGCATCTTGTCGCGCCTTGCGGGCGGACTTGTGGCGGATATACAGCCCGCCGACCTTGACCTGCGCCGCGCGATCCTTGAGGCGAAGCGCGCCGCCATCGGTGCGACCGGTGGCAATGCCGCGATCCCCGATATGGTACTCGATTTTCTCGCCCGCTCGATCCGCACCAATGTGCGCGAGCTGGAAGGTGCGTTCAACAAGCTACTCGCCTATGCACAGCTCACCGGGCGCAGTGTCGACATGGAGTTCGCGCAGGCGATGCTGGCCGATTCGGTGCGTGCCAATGCACGGCGCATCACTGTCGACGAGATCCAGAAGGCCTGCGCGGCGCATTACCGCATCGAGCCTTCGGAAATGCGCTCCAAGCGGCGCGCGAGGGCGGTGGCGAGGCCGCGGCAGGTGGCGATGTATCTCGCCAAGAAGATGACGCCGCGCTCCCTGCCTGAAATCGGCCGCATTTTCGGCGGGCGCGACCACAGCACGGTGATCCATGCCGTTCGCACGATCGAGGGATTGCGCCAGACCAACCCGGAGATCGATTCGGACATCCGCGCGCTGCAACGGCAACTGGAAATGTGACAAAAGGGGGCGCGGCGGGGCACGCAGGATTTCCCGATCCCTGTGTGCTCCGCCGGATGATCCGCGCTATTGTTTCCTTCCGGCTACTTCTTTTCGGGCGCCAGCGTGATCTTCACCGTCTCGCCCGATTTGCCGGGGAAGTTGACGAACATCGCGTCGATCAGGTTCGGCACCAGATAGGTCAGCTTGTTGCTCAGCGATTGCGCCTCGGCCTTGCCCTCGAACAGGCGCTGGTTGCCATTTGCGCCGCCATTGGCACGGTCGATCTTAAGATCGAGCGTTCCGGTATAGACGGTGTAGCTCTCAACGTCGTTATAATGACCGCCGAAGAGGAACGGGTCATAAAAGCCCCAGTGATAAGGGTAGCGCCAATGGCCATAACGACCATAACCATAGTAGAAGGGGTCGGCGCCAAAGCCGGTGCTCCGTACCTTTTCGCGACCATTATCAACGCTATAGCTCATGCGGACGACGAGATCGGCCTTGGCCGGGTCCTCTGCGGGGACATAGCCGACGCCGCCCAGCTTGTGCGCGACGCGTCCGGCATATTCATTGAACTCCAGGCCGCCCGCCAGACGCGGATCGTCGGCGACGATGGTGAAGCTCTGGCCCTGCGGCGCCGGGAGCTGCTGAAACCGCGCGACATCAGCCTTGAACGACTGGGCGCAGCCGCCCATCACGAGCAGCGCCGCGGTGGCGAAGGCGGTGGCGAGAGTTTTGCGAGCTTTCATGGTTCCTGTCCTGCCTGTTGCGAATCGGTGGCGCATCGACAACCGCGCGCTATGTTCACCATCATGGGTGCAGGGTGACATTACGCAACTGAACGGAGTTTGAACAGACGGGCGTTCAATGGCCCCGCTTCATCGCATCAGCCCCATGGCCTGATAGGCACCCGCCAGCGTCGGCGCGGCGGCGGCGGCGGCCTTTTCCGCACCCTTGAGCAAAATCGCATCGAGCGCGGCATGGTCGTCCTTTAGAGCCACATAGCGTTCGCGGATCGGTCGGAGCTGTTCGACCAGCAACTCGGCGAGCGCGGGCTTGAACGCGCCGAAACCCTGACCCGCGAACTGTGCGCATACCGCATCGGCGCTCATGCCCGAAAGCGCGGTATAAATGCCTACAAGATTTTGCGCTTCCGCGCGTCCCTCCAGCCCCGCCGCCTCGGAGGGCAGGGGTTCGGGGTCGGTCTTCGCCTTGCGGACCTTTTGCGCGATCGTTTCATCGTCGTCAGTCAGGTTGACCCGGCTCATGTCGCTGGGATCGGATTTCGACATTTTCGCCATGCCATCGCGCAGGCTCATGATCCGCGCCGTTTCCTTCGGGATGATCGGGTCGGGCAGGGTGAACAACTCGACACCGAAATCGGTGTTGAACTTGATCGCGATGTCGCGGGTCAGCTCCAGATGCTGTTTCTGGTCCTCCCCCACCGGCACATGCGTCGCCTGATAGAGCAGCACGTCGGCCGCCTGCAGCACGGGATAGGTGAAGAGCGCTACGGAAGCGCCCTCGCGGTTCTTGCCGGCCTTGTCCTTCCACTGCGTCATGCGGTTGAGCCAGCCCATGCGCGCGACGCCATTCAAGAGCCACTGCATCTCGGCATGAGCAGGCACGCGCGCCTGATTGAACAGCACGGAGCGCTCCGGATCAATGCCACAGGCGACCAGCGCCGCCGCCATTTCGCGCACATGGCGTAGGCGATGCGCGGCGTCGATATGCTCGCTGATCGAATGCATGTCCGCGAGGAAGAAGAAGCACTGAGAGGCGGAATCCATTTCATCCTGCATCTTCACCCAGTTGCGGATCGCGCCGAGATAATTGCCGAGGTGGAGGTTGCCGGTAGGCTGGATGCCGGAAAGAACGCGCATTTACAGGCTCGCTTGTGGGCGCCGGGTGACCAGCGACTTGAGTTCGGACAGGCGGTAGGCGCCGGTCGCAAAGATCGCGACCGCATAGACCAGAGCGCCCCCGCCGCACAATGCCCCAAGCGCGATCACGCGCCTGAAAAACCCGCCCGCCATGAATCGGTCCGCCAGCGGCCCCGCGAACCACAGTGCTGCCCCCATTGCCGCGCTCGCCGCAACGATGCGCGCGCCACGCGAAACAAGGCGCGCATCGGCCTGCAAATGATCGTCGCGATGGAGCAACCAGTAAAGGATGATTACATTCACCCAGGCGGCGAGCGCAGTGGCGGCGGCCACGCCGACATGGCCCAGTGGCCAGATGAGGAAGAGATTGCCGACCAGATTGACCAGCATCGAAATCAGCGCCACGCGCACCGGCGTTTTCGTGTCCTGCCGCGCATAAAATCCGGGGGTCAGCACCTTGATGAGCACATAGGCGGGCACGCCGAGAGCGAACACCGCGAGCGCCGAAGCAGCGCCGATAGTGTCCTGCGCGGTGAATATGCCGTGCTGAAGCAGGCCCCGGATCAGCGGCGTCGCGGCAACGCATAGCGCGACGGCGGCGGGCAGGCCGAGGAACAGCGCCAGCTCGATCGCGCGGTTCTGCGTATCCCTGGCCGCCTGTTCGTTGCCCGAACCGATCTGGCGAGAAAGCGCGGGCAGGATTGCGGTGCCGACGCCGATGCCGATCAGGCCAAGCGGTAGCTGATTCAGCCGGTCGGCATAATAAAGATAGCTGACCGCGCCCTGTTTGAGGAAGCGCGCGGCCAGCGAGGTGGAAATCAGCAGGTTGAACTGAATCGCGCCCTGCCCCAGCGCAGCGGGCAGGATCAGCCAGAGCATGTGCTTCACACGCGGCGTGAGGCGCGGCAGGCCAAGGCGCAGAACCACCCCTGCCCGTTTGCATGACCACGTCAGCCACAGGAGCTGCATCACGCCCGAAACAGTGACGGCGACAGCCTGCGTATAGCTGGTCTCGACCGGCGTCGCGCCACGAAAGAACAGCACGGCGACGATCATGCAGATGTTCAGCAGGATAGGGGCTGCGGCATTGACCCAGAAGCGGTCGAGCGAGTTCAATATGCCGCCGAGCAGCGAGACGATAGAGATGAGCGCGAGATAGGGGAAGGTGATCTGCGTCAGGTCGACCGCGAGCGCGAATTTCTCCGGCCCGCCATCGGGGAAGCCGCCGGTCATCGCCCAGACAACCGGCGCGGAGAGCAGCATCATGACGCCTGTGAAGATGAGGAGAAACGGGAACAGCACCGAGAGGACCTGCCCCGCAAAGGCGATGGCGACCGCCTTGCCGCTGCCGGGGTTCTCGCTGTCGGCTTCGGCCATCGTGCGGTTGAACATCGGCACGAACACGGCGGAGAAAGCGCCCTCCGCAAACAAGGCGCGGAACAGGTTCGGCAGGCGCCATGCGATCAGGAACGCATCCGACGCCAGCCCCGCGCCCAGATATCGCGCGACGAGCATGTCGCGCACCATGCCGAACACGCGGCTGACCAGCGTGAGGCCGCCTATGGTGCCGGTGGCGCGGATGAGTCCCATCAGATCATCGCCCCGCGCCCGGCTGCCCGGTCAGGCGTTGCCGATGGCCGGCTCGCCCTGCTCTTCGGCTGCGCGCGCCTGCAATTGCTGCATGTAAAGACCGCCGAAATCGATGGGATCAAGCATCAGCGGCTGGAAACCGCCGTCGCGCACGGCATCGGCCAGCACGCGGCGGGCAAAGGGGAACATGAGGCGCGGCGCTTCGGCGAAGAGGAAGGAGTGAACCTGATCATCCGGCACATTGCGCATACCGAACAATCCACCATAGACGAGGTCGACGGCGAAGGCCGTGCCCTGCGCTGCCTTGGCCTTCACCTCGATCTTCAGGGCAACCTCGTAAACATCCTCGGCGGGCTTTTCCGAACCGATGTTGAACTGAACCTCGATCTCAGGCTGATCCTGCCACTGGTAAACGCCCGGCGCATTGGGGTTTTCGAACGACAGATCCTTCACATATTGCGTGATGAGGCCGATGGCGGGTTGGGTATCCGCGCCATTGGGCAGCGGTTCTGTGGTGTTGGGCTCGTCGGCCATGATGTCAGACTTTCCTGATGATCCGGTGGATAGGGTCAAAGCGCGCGCTTAGCAGCCCCGATGCGATAGGGCAACAAAGCCGATGAAGAAGCCGGTGTCTCATTTTTGCTTCCCGCGCGCGCATTTTCGGCAACGAGGTTTGAAAATCTCCCGCGCCTTGCCTATGTATGGCGTTCGACCCATTTTCGGACAAGGCTGGCTCGCGCGTGTACATGATCGTCATTCTGGCTCTGGTTGCGGTATTTCTGGCGCTCAGGCTCTATTCCGTTCTCGGTCGCCGCACAGGCCATGAGCAGCAACCCGCCCCGTTCCAGCCCGACGAACGCATGGCGCCCAAAGTGCCTCAGCCCAATGCCCAGCCCTCTCAGGCGCCCGAAACCATGCGCCTTGGCGAGACGCCGATCGCGCCCGATGCGGAAGCGGGCATCCGCGCGATCATCGGCGCGGACCGTCATTTCGATGTGCAGCAATTCCTCGAAGGCGCGCGCGCGGCTTATGGCATGATTCTCGACGCTTTCTGGACCGGCAAGCGCGACGATCTGCGCTGGCTCTGCGATGCGGATGTCGCCCAGTCCTTCGAGCAGGCGATCGACGAACGCGAAGCGGCTGGCCATGTGCTGGAAAACCGCCTGGTACGCGTCGACAAGGCCCAGATCATCGAAGCGGCGCTGCGCGACGGCACCGCGCACATCACCATGCGTTTCGACGCGGACATTGCGGCGATCACGCGTGACGCAGAAGGTAATGTCATTGCCGGATCGATGACCGATGCCGTCCCCTCCCACGATGTCTGGACCTTCAGCCGCGACATCGGCCATGCCGACCCCAACTGGAAGCTGAGCGAAACCGACGAGGCGGCATAGCCGTGCGCGGGTTTTGGCTCCGGTCGCTTGCCGCGCTTGGCGTCTCGACCCTGCTTTCCGCCTGCGCGGGCGGCATCATCCCCGATGGGCGTCCCGGTTCTTCCGCCTCTCGTCCCGCGCCACCCGTAGCCAAGCCGAAACCGGCCACGCCGCGCCCGACGATAGCGCCCGCCGCACCGGCGCCGGTGGAAGCCGGGGACAATGCGCTGGGCGCCGGCCTGACGCCGGGACCGGCAGTGTCCACCCTTGTCGAGCAAAACGCCCACACGGCCGCAGCGCTTTCGGCTTTTCGCATTTCCTGCCCGTCGCTGCTGCGCCGCACGGACCAGTCCGGCCTGACGCAGGGCCAGGACTGGGCAAGCGCCTGCGCCGCTGCTTCGAGCTGGCCGGAGGCGAGCGCCGCCGATTTCTTTTCGCGCTATTTCGAGGCGGTTCAGATCGGCGACGGAAAGGCCTATGCCACCGGCTATTATGAACCGGAAATCGCGGGGGCGCGGGTCGCCACGGGCGTTTATCAGACACCCATTTATCGCCGCCCGGCAGACCTTATCGATGTCGATCTGGGCCAGTTCAGCGACAGCCTGAAGGGCAAGGTCATCCGGGGCCGGGTCGAGGGCCGCAGGTTCGTGCCCTTTGCCGACAGGGCGGAAATCACAGGCGGCGCGCTGGGCGGGCGCGGGTTGGAGCTTGGTTGGGCAGCGGACCCGGTCGAGCTGTTCTTCCTCCAGATCCAGGGCAGCGGCCGGGTGCGCCTGCCGGACGGGTCGATCATGCGTATCGGTTATGACGGCCAGAACGGACGCGACTATACCGGCATCGGCAAGCTGATGAAGGATCGCGGCCTCATTAAGGCCGGGTCGATGCAGGACATCATGGCCTATCTGCGCGCGCACCCCGAAGAAGGCCGCGCGATCATGAACGAGAATCGCAGCTTCGTGTTCTTCAAGGAGCTGACCGGCGCGGGGCCGCTGGGCGCGCTTGGGCTTCCGGTGACGCCCGAAGCCAGCGTCGCCGCCGATCCGCGCTATATTCCGCTCGGCGCGCCGATCCTGCTCTCGCTGGACCGGGCCGAACCCAATGGTCTGTGGATCGCGCAGGACACGGGTGGCGCGATCAAGGGCGCGAACCGGGTCGACACCTTCTGGGGAGCGGGCGAGCGGGCGCGCTCGATAGCGGGCGGAATGGCCGCGCGGGGCAGCGCCCTCCTGCTGCTTCCCATCGGCACCTATGAGCGGTTGCGGGCAAACAATGAGCGCTCGACGCCTCGGCCCTGAGGAACAGCATATATGGGCGCGGGTGACGCAGAGCGTCAGCCCGATCCCCGGCAGGGCGCGTCCGGCCCCTTCCGCCCTGTCGGCACAAGTCATCGCTGTTGCCGCTGCGAGGGACAAGGGGCCGCCTGCTCGCCAGAGCGCGCCTCCACCCCCGGCAAGGCGCATGCCTCTGCCCGTGCTCGATCACGGCTGGGAACGCAAGATCGCGACTGGCCGGATCGTGCCCGATGTCACGATAGATCTGCATGGCCACACGCTCGATGCCGCGCACCGGCGGCTTAACCAGAGTCTGGCCATGGCCATCGCCACTGGCGCACGGGTGATGCTGGTGATTACCGGCAACCCTCGATCAGGCGCGCTTGCCGCCGCGCCGGGACAAAAGCTGCGCGGCGCGATCCGGGCAGAGATCGGCGACTGGCTTGCGCTCAGTGGCCATGTGGACGCAATCGCCAGCGTACGCACCGCGCACCCTCGCCATGGCGGCAAGGGCGCGCTCTACATCATCCTGCGCCGCAGGAACTAGATGTTCAGTCCTGGCATTTGACGGTGCGCTGCGCCTGAGCGGAGCGAAGCCAACCATAACAGGCGAGCAGCCAGGGTTGGTGTGGCGACTGGCTGTGGGCCTGCAACAAAAATGGTGCGGCTAGAGGGACTCGAACCCCCACGGTTGCCCAATGGTACCTAAAACCATCGCGTCTACCAATTTCGCCATAGCCGCACGAGCCGCCCTCTATAGTGCCGCGCGCGACCGAGGCAAGGGGAAGCGCGTGTTGGCAGGGGCAGGGGGCATTTCCTGCTGGCCATGCGTGCGCCTTTGCAGTATGTGCGCGCCTTTCCCATGGACGCCGGAGAGTCGGCTGGGCAGGCTTCGCGCCACCGCCCGGTGCCGTGCCCGCCAAAGTCCGCCAGAAAATAACAGCAGATCGAGAAAGCTTGAGTAGAGAAATGCAGACTGTCGAGACGTTGAACGAAGGCCTGAAGCGCGCCTACACCCTGAAGATCTCCGCCAAGGACATTGACGCGCGCGTCGACAAGGAAGTCGCGAGCATCGCGCCGACGGTACGCATGCCCGGTTTCCGCCCCGGCAAGGTGCCCGCCAACCTCATTCGCAAGATGCACGGCGAGCGGCTTCAGGCCGATGCGCTAAACAACACCATCCAGGAAGGCGTGCAGAAGCTGATGGCGGACAACAAGCTCCGCCCCGCGATGCAGCCTGCAATCGAGCTGGAGGACGGCTTCGAATTCGGCAAGGACGCAGAGATCAAGGTTTCGCTTGAAGTGCTGCCGGAAATTCCTGCGCCGTCCATCGAAGGGCTGAAGTTGGAGCGCCTGACGGTCGAGGCGAATGACGCCGCGATCGATGAGGCCGCCGGTCGCATCGCCGAGCAGCAAAATGCCTTCGCGCCCCATGCCGCGAGCCACAAGGCCAAGACCGGCGATGTCGTGGTCATCGATTTCGCGGGCAAGGTCGATGGCGTCGCCTTCGATGGCGGCACCGGCGAAGGCATGAAGGTCGAAATCGGATCGGGCAGCCTGATCCCCGGCTTCGAGGACCAGCTTGTCGGCGTCAAGACCGGTGACGAGAAGGTCATCAACGTCACTTTCCCCGAAGATTATGGCGTCGACACCCTGAAGGGCAAGCCCGCGACCT
Organism: uncultured Sphingobium sp.; assembly: GCA_964408525.1. Taxonomy (GTDB): domain Bacteria; phylum Pseudomonadota; class Alphaproteobacteria; order Sphingomonadales; family Sphingomonadaceae; genus Sphingobium. The sequence goes on from CAYOZY010000002.1 coordinate 36,710, forward strand.
TCGACATCAAGGTTACGGCGATCCTCGACAAGTCCAAGCCGCAGGTGGACGACGAGTTCGCCAAGGGTTTGGGCCTTGAAGGCATCGACCAGCTTCGCGAGCTGCTGAAAGGGCAGATTGAGCAGGAGCATAATGGCCTCACCCGCACCCACCTGAAGCGCAAGCTGCTCGATCAGCTTGCCGAGGCGCATGATTTCGAAGTTCCGCCGACGATGGTGGAAGCTGAGTTCAAGCAGATCTGGCAGCAGCTTGAGCATGAGGCCAGCCATGAGGAAGATGTCGAGGCCGCGCTCAAGGAACTGGAAGGCGACAAGGACGAGTATCGCTCCATCGCGGTGCGCCGCGTGCGCCTTGGCCTGCTGCTCTCAGAGATCGGTCAGGCCAATGGCGTCGAGGTGAGCGCTCAGGAGATGCAGCGCCTCGTGATGCAGGAAGCGCAGCGCTATCGCCCTGAGGACCGCCAGCGCTTCGTGGAATATATCCAGAACGAACCGATGGCCGCCGCGCAGCTCCGTGCGCCGCTATATGAGGACAAGGTCGTCGACTTCCTGTTCGAAAAGGCCGAAATTACCGATCGCGCCGTGACCAAGGACGAGTTGCAGGCCGCTATCGAGGCGGAGGACGGCGCCGAAGGCCATGTCCATGGTCCGGGTTGCGGCCACGATCATGACCATGATCACAAGCCGGCCAAGAAGCCCGCAGCCAAGAAGGCCGCTCCCAAGGCCGAGCCTGCTCCCGAGGAAGCGAAGGCGGAAGCCAAGCCCGTCGCGGCCAAGAAGCCTGCGGCAAAAAAGGTGGCCGCTCCCAAGGCGGAAGCCTCCGATAAGCCGGCAGCCAAGCCCGCCGCGAAGAAAGCGCCCGCCAAAAAAGCCGCCGCCAAGGCGGAATGAACGCATAAGGCTGGACAGACCGGATGAGCGGCGGTTCTTCCGTAGCGCCTGATGAGCTGTCCGGCCTGCGCGTTGCGGTGCTGCTGCCCTGCTATAACGAGGCCGGGGCGATCGCGCAGACCGTGGCGGGTTTCCGTGCCGCCCTGCCCGGCGCAGCCATTTATGTCTACGACAACAACAGCACCGACCGCACGCGCGAGATCGCGATGGAGGCGGGCGCGGTGGTGCGCACTGTCCGGCAACAGGGCAAGGGCCATGTGGTGCGGCGCATGTTTGCCGATGTCGACGCAGACATCTATGTGATGGCCGATGGCGACGCGACCTATGAGGCCGCCGCCGCTCCGGCGATGATCGCGATGATGCGCGCGGATAATTTTGACATGGTCGTGGGTGCGCGAAAGAGCGAGGCGGAGGCTGCCTATCGCCCCGGCCATCGTCTGGGCAATGCGATGCTGACAGGCTTGCTCAAGAGCCTCTTTGGCCGCAGCTTCACCGATATCTTGTCGGGTTATCGCGTGTTCTCGCGCCGGTTCGTGAAGAGTTTTCCCGTGCTCTCCGCCGGGTTCGAGATCGAAACCGAGATGAGCGTCCATGCGCTCGAACTCGCGATGCCCGTCGCGGAGCGGGAAACCGCCTATGCCGCGCGACCCGAAGGATCGGAAAGCAAGCTTTCGACATACAGGGATGGCTGGCGCATCCTGCGCACCATGCTCACTCTCTATCGGATAGAGCGGCCGATCTGGTTTTTCGGGCTGATCGGCGGGCTATTCGCCGCGCTGGCGCTGGGCCTTTCGGTGCCACTGTTCATCACATGGCTGGAAACCGGGCTTGTCCCGCGTTTCCCGACCGCGATCCTCGTGACCGGGATGATGATCGTCGCGGTGCTCAACGGCATGTGCGGCCTCATTCTCGACACGGTGGTACGGGGGCGACGCGAGGTGAAACGACTCGCCTATCTCGCGCACGGTGCGCCGGCCGATTCGGTGCCGAGAATTTGCTGATCGCGCGCTAAACCCCCGTTAACGGCTGCGCGTTAGGATGGTCCAAGGGTAAATCCCCTTGAACCCGCATCGATTTGCTCCGATGTAGGGAGCAGACTATTTCTGGGCAAAGCAAAACTGAAAGAGCATCATGCACACTAATTTCGATCCAATGGCCGCGCTGGTTCCCGTCGTTATCGAGCAATCCAACCGTGGCGAGCGCAGCTTCGACATCTATTCCCGCCTGCTGCGCGAGCGGATCATCTTCGTGACCGGGCAGGTCGAGGATCATATGGCTTCGGTCATCGTCGCCCAGTTGCTGTTCCTCGAATCGGAAAATCCGAAGAAGGACATCTACATGTATATCAACTCGCCGGGCGGCGTGGTGACGGCAGGCATGGCGATCCACGACACCATGCAATATATCCGCCCGAAGGTCGGCACCGTGTGCATCGGTCAGGCGGCCAGCATGGGCAGCTTCCTGCTCGCGGCGGGCGAACCGGGCATGCGCATCGCGCTCTCCAACGCGCGCATCATGGTGCACCAGCCCTCTGGCGGCGCGCAGGGCATGGCCTCCGACATCGAGATCCAGGCCAAGGAAATCCTGAGGATTCGCCAGCGCCTCAATGGCCTCTATTCGACCTATACCGGCCAGCCGCTCGACAAGATCGAGGCGGCGATGGATCGCGACACCTTCCTCGAAGCCGAGGAGGCGAAGGCCTTCGGAATCGTGGATCAGGTGTTCGACAAGCGGCCCGCGCCGACCGAATCCGAGGAGGCATAAGCCGCTGTTAATAAAAAAGCGGTTATTCTCCCCCTTGTGGAACAGGGAAACCGCGGTTTAGGATACCCCTTCAGCCCCGGCCATGATGGGCGACGCAGCGTCGCTCAGGCCGGGTCAGGAAAGATATAGATGACCAAATTGACTGGTTCCGACTCTAAAAGCACCCTCTACTGCTCCTTCTGCGGCAAGTCGCAGCATGAGGTACGCAAGCTGATCGCGGGGCCGACCGTTTTCATCTGCGACGAATGTGTCGAGCTGTGCAACGACATCATCCGCGAGGAAACAAAGGGCGGGCTCGTCGGTAAGAGGGACGGCGGGGTGCCTACGCCGCAGGAAATCTGCGATGTGCTCGACGATTATGTGATCGGGCAGGCACGGGCGAAGCGGGTGCTCTCGGTCGCGGTGCACAATCACTATAAGCGCCTCAACCACGGAACCAAGACCGGCGATGTCGAACTCGCCAAGTCGAACATCCTACTCGTTGGCCCCACAGGCTGCGGCAAGACGCTGCTCGCGCAGACGCTCGCC
>CAYOZY010000003.1:0-5839 GCA_964408525.1 uncultured Sphingobium sp.
GAAAGCTCGAGGAGCGGGTTCATCGTGGAGTTGGCAACCCTTGTCCGCTCGTCCTCATCGGCTTGCCAGATAGTATTGTGACTTTCGGCGAGCGTGAAGATCAAATACAGGCTCTAATTGCAGAAGTTCAAAGTGAAGACGAAGATTAATTACTCCGCTGCGATGCTCATCGCGCTATTATAGCCATAGGTAGCCCAATCGGGCTTGTAGCTGTCATCAGCCTGATTGCCCCAGACTGTCCAACCTTTGCGCTTTCCGCGGCTGAACATCTCAAGCCGTGGTCCCCAACTGCAATCTTCAATAATCTTGTATTGCTCGTCCGGTTTGCGACTGTGCTCGCGTTTCCGGCTCTGGATCATGTTAACCTGGCTGCGGCCTGGATCGAGCGTGCGGGCGTTCTTTCCGCGAACGCCAAACAACAGCAGCTCGGTCACATTGCGGAAATAGAATCCAACACCGCGCCCGTCTGAACCGCCGTCCTTCCGAACCTTATGCCAGACGATATTGGAAATGTAGCGAAAGCCCCATTCATCCATCACCCTCAAGCCTTCGGGCAAAAGAGCGTTTGGAACCCAAAGATAGAGATGGGCCGGTTCATCGGCGATGTCCTTCACCGGCAACGCGCAAATCTCATCGAGCGTCATCGTGCCATAACGGTTCAGGCGTTTGTGTTCAGGTGCAACTTTGCCGGTACGGTTCTGGAACTGCCATGGTGGGTCTGCCAGAATGGTGCCGAACTTCTTGCCATTGGCCGTAGCCAGCAAGTCCGCTTGCGCTTTCAGGAGCTCGTCAGAGAAGAACATATCGGGATCTTTCCTTAGCTCACTGCCGAAGTCAAGCGGATTGGCGGCAATTGGTGCCGCTTTGGAGCAATCACTCCGCCGCGTTCACCCCGAACATGTCCGGTTCGCTCCCGTCCTCAACCGCAACGTCGTTCGCGCCGGAAACTTCCGCCTTGGCCTTGCGGCGGGAATCGAAGCTGGACCAGACGTCGTTCCAGTTGCCCTTGGTCGCGGCCTTCGAATATTCGGTCGCGCGGGTTTCGAAGAAGTTGGCGTGTTCGACCCCGTTGAGCAGCGGGGCGAGCCAGGGCAGGGGGTGGTCTTCGACCATATAGATCGGCGGCAGGCCGAGCTGGTCGAGCCGCCAGTCGGCGATGTAGCGGATGTAGCGCTTGATTTCCTTGGGGCTCATCCCCGGCACCGGGCCCATTTCGAAGGCCAGGTCGATGAAGGCGTCTTCCAGCCGCACGGTCTTCTGGCAGCAGTCGATGATGTCTTCCTTGACCGCCTTGGTCAGGCACTGCCGTTCGGCGCAGAAGGCGTGGAACAGGCGGGTGATCCCTTCGCAGTGCAGGCTTTCGTCGCGCACCGACCAGGTGACGATCTGGCCCATGCCCTTCATCTTGTTGAAGCGCGGGAAGTTCATCAGCATGGCGAAGCTGGCGAACAGCTGCATCCCTTCGGTAAAGCCGCCGAACATGGCGAGGGTGCGGGCGATGTCCTCGTCGCTGTCGACCCCGAAGGTGTGCATGTAATTCGCCTTGTCGGCCATTTCCTGGTATTCGAGGAAGGCGCTGTACTCGGTCTCGGGCATGCCGATGGTGTCGAGCAGGTGCGAATAGGCGGCGATGTGGATCGTCTCCATGTTGCTGAACGCGGTCAGCATCATCTTGACCTCGGTGGGCTTGAACACGCGGCCATATTTGTCGTGGTAGCAATCCTGCACCTCGACATCCGCCTGGGTGAAAAAGCGGAAGATTTGCGTGAGCAGGTTGCGCTCATGCTCGGAGAGCTTCTGCGCCCAGTCGCGGCAATCCTCGCCCAGAGGAACCTCCTCCGGCATCCAGTGCACCTGCTGCTGGCGCTTCCAATATTCATAGGCCCAGGGATATTCGAAGGGCTTGTAGACCTTGGAGGCTTGAAGAAGGGGCATGGAATGGGCTTTCTGTTCAGAATATTTTGGTGGTGCCGATGTCGGTGACGACATTGAGGATGACGTATAAGGCGACGGGCATCGTCCACGCGCTGATCAAGAGCAGCTTCAGTCCTGATTTTTTCCGGGATGCTGCTGGATCAGGAGGCGCAGTCGGATCGCTCGCCGATTCCTTTTTCATGAGACGCGAAAAGATGACCGTCTCATATGCCGCCACCACTAGTAGAACCACCGGAAGAAAAATGCCGAGTGTCATTGCTCACATCCTTACTGACACGCCAGACATTCGTCATAATCGGTCGTCTCGCCGATCTCGAACTTGGGCGCTTCCGCCGTGTTGTCTGCCTCCACGCCGCCGGCGAAGCCCGCGCGCTGCACGGATTTCGAGCGCAGATAATAGAGCGACTTGATCCCCAGCTCCCATGCGCGGAAGTGCAGCATGAGCAAATCCCACTTCTCGACATCGGCGGGGATGAAGAGGTTGAGCGACTGCGCCTGATCGATATAGGGGGTGCGGTCCGCCGCCAGCTCGAGCAGCCAGCGCTGGTCGATCTCGAAGCTGGTCTTGAACGCGTCCTTTTCTTCCTGGCTGAGGAAGTCGAGATGTTGGACGCTGCCGCCGCGTTCGAGGATCGAGTTCCAGACATTGGCGCTGTCCTTCGCCTTCTCGACCAGCAGCTTTTCGAGATAGGGGTTCTTGATCGAGAAGCTGCCCGATAGCGTCTTGTGGGTATAGACGTTCGCCGGGATCGGTTCGATGCAGGCGGAGGTGCCGCCGCAGATGATGCTGATCGAGGCGGTCGGCGCGATCGCCATCTTGCAAGAGAAACGCTCCATCACGCCCATGTCGGCGGCATCGGGGCAGGGGCCGCGTTCTTGCGCCAGCAGCATCGAAGCCTCGTTCACCTTGGCGGAGATGTGCTTGAAGATGCGCAGGTTCCAGCTCTTGGCCATCGCGCTTTCGAACGGGATGGTGCGCGCCTGCAGGAAGCTGTGGAAGCCCATGACGCCTAGCCCCACGGAGCGCTCGCGGCTGGCGCTGTATTTGGCGCGGGCCATTTCGGGCGGCGCGCGGTCGATATAGTCCTGCTTCTCTTTTTAGAGGAAGCGCATCACGTCCTAGACGAACTGCCTGTCGCCGTTCCATTCGTCCCATGTCTCGATGTTGAGCGAGCTGAGGCAACAGACCGCCGTGCGGTCATTGCCCAGATGATCGCGGCCAGTGGGCAGGGTGATTTCCGAGCACAGGTTAGAGGTGGATACCTTGAGGCCGAGATCGCGATGATGCTTGGGCATCATTCGGTTCACCTGATCGGAGAAAACGATATAAGGCTCGCCGGTGGCGAGGCGGGTCTCGACCAGCTTCTGGAACAGCGCGCGGGCATCGACCTTGCCGCGCACGCTGCCGTCCTTGGGGGATTTCAGCTCGAATTCTTCGCCGTCGCGCACCGCTTCCATGAAGGCGTCGGTCAGCAGCACGCCATGATGCAGATTGAGCGCCTTGCGGTTGAAATCGCCGCTGGGCTTGCGGATTTCCAGGAACTCCTCGATTTCCGGGTGGCTGATGTCGATGTAGCAGGCGGCTGAACCGCGGCGCAGCGATCCTTGCGAAATCGCGAGGGTGAGGCTGTCCATCACGCGCACGAAGGGGATGATGCCCGATGTCTTGCCGTTGAGGCCCACCGGCTCGCCGATGCCGCGCACGCTGCCCCAATAGGTGCCGATGCCTCCGCCGCGCGAGGCGAGCCATACATTCTCGTTCCATGTGTTGACGATGCCCTCAAGGCTGTCGTCGACGCTGTTCAGGTAGCAACTGATGGGCAGACCGCGCCCGGTGCCGCCGTTCGAAAGCACGGGGGTGGCGGGCATGAACCACAGGCGCGAAATATAATCGTAGATGCGCTGGGCATGGTCCGCGTCGTCAGCATAGGCGGCGGCGACGCGCGCGAACAGATCCTGATAGGATTCGCCGGGAAGGAGATAGCGGTCCTTCAAGGTTTCCTTGCCGAAATCGGTGAGCAGATCGTCGCGCGACGGGTCGGTCGTCACGTCGAAGCGGCGCTCGGAGATCGTTTTCGAATCAGGGGCTTTCGCTTCGGGAGCCTTCGAATCGGTTGCGCCGGAATCGAAAGACAAAGCTCCGGCCGCCGAATTCGAATCCGCCTTCGCTTCGCGCTTGGCCGAAGCCTTTTCTGTCATTGGCCTTTCTTCCGTCATCACTGCCACGTCGCCCGCGTCCACTTCCCGACTGTCCCTGAAATCCATCTGCACCGGCCCCCAATGTTCACTCTATGTTCGATTCGGTCAAGGATGTTCGATGGAAAGTCTCCATCCTACATCCTTTTGGTCCGGGACGGGGATGTTTTTTGCCCCCGATTGCGCTGAAAAAAGGCGAAAAAGCCCGTGGCCGGAAAATTCCCGGCGCGCACTAAACACAATCTGTTGCGTAACCCCCGTCGATATCGACACAAGGGATAGTGCCACAGCGCTCCGGGGATGCAAGAGGGTAAATGACAAATTGAGGACTCGGTTCGTCGCTCCCCTGATTCGTTTCGTCGACAGGAAAGAACGGTGCAGCGCAGCGACGCGCCGGAAAAGCGGGCCTGCCGAAATTGCAAGGGAACGGAAGGGGAAGAAAAATAAATTTCCGGGGATAATCCCGGGCAGCCCGGAGGGTGGACACCTCGCGTCAAAATCGACATAGGCGAACGCACGCAATATCCGCATCTTCACGTCAGAGGACCGCCCCATGACCATCATCAAGGCCGCCGACCTGATCGAGAGCGTCGCCGATGCGCTCCAGTTCATCAGCTATTATCACCCGATGGATTATATCAAGGCGCTGGGCGAAGCCTATAAGGCGGAGCAGGGGCCTGCCGCGAAGGATGCGATCGCGCAGATCCTGACGAACAGCCGCATGTGCGCGGAAGGGCACCGGCCGATCTGTCAAGACACCGGCATCGTCAACGTGTTCGTCAAATGGGGGATGGATTGCCGCCTCGATGACACTTCGCGCTCGATGCAGGAGATTGTCGACGAGGGCGTGCGCAAGGCTTATCTCCACCCGGAGAACCGGCTGCGCGCCTCTGTGCTGCGCGATCCGGCCTTCAGCCGCGTCAACACGAAGGACAACACGCCTTGTGTGCTCTCTGTAGAAATGGTGCCGGGCAGCAAGGTGAGTGTTGATGTCGCGGCCAAGGGCGGCGGCAGCGAGAACAAGTCGAAGTTCAAGATGATGAACCCCAGCGACAGCATCGTCGACTGGGTGCTGGAAATGGTTCCGCAGATGGGCGCGGGCTGGTGTCCGCCCGGCATGCTGGGCATCGGCATCGGCGGCACGGCGGAAAAGGCGGTGGCGCTGGCCAAGGAAAGCCTGATGGAACCGATCGATATGGGTCAGCTCAAGGCGCGCGGGCCGCAGAGCGACATAGAGAAGCTGCGAATCGAAATTTTCGACAAGGTCAATGCGCTGGGCATCGGCGCGCAGGGGCTGGGCGGGCTATCGACCATTCTCGACGTGAAGATCTACGACTACCCCTGCCATGCGGCCGGTAAGCCGGTGGCAATGATCCCAAATTGCGCCGCCACGCGCCACGCACATTTCACGCTCGACGGGTCCGGCCCCGCCTATCTCGATCCGCCGAACCTTGATGAGTGGCCGGACGTGCACTGGGAGCCGGACGCGAAAGCGATCAAGGTCGATCTCGACCATCTGACGCCCGAAGTGGTGCAAAGCTGGAAGGCCGGCGACCGTCTGTTGCTCAACGGCAAGATGCTCACCGGGCGGGACGCGGCGCACAAGCGCATCCAGGACATGCTAGCGAAGGGTGAGGCGCTGCCGGTCGATTTCAAGGGCCGCGCCATCTATTATGTCGGCCCGGTCGACCCGGTGATGGGCGAGGTC
>CAYOZY010000003.1:5849-8635 GCA_964408525.1 uncultured Sphingobium sp.
GCGACGCGCATGGACAAGTTCACCGACATGATGCTCGACCTCGGATTGCTGACGATGATCGGCAAGGCGGAGCGCGGCATGGGCGCGGTCGAGTGCATCAAGAAGCACAAAGTGACATACCTGATGGCGGTGGGCGGTGCTGCCTATCTCGTCGCGCGCGCGATCAAGGGTGCAAAGGTTGTCGGCTTCGAGGATCTCGGCATGGAGGCAATCTATGAGTTCGAGGTGAAGGACATGCCGGTCACGGTTGCGGTGGATAGCGAGGGCAATAATGTCCATTATCTCGCACCGCTGGTGTGGCGCGACAAGATCGCGAAAGAGGGATTACTGGCCTGAGGGTAGCCGTTGCGATGAAGCTGTTACGCCTGTTCGGCGCGCTGCTGCTGTGGCTGGCGATTGCCGGGTTGCTGGCGGTCGTGTTTGCGCCCGCCTTTCTCGATCGCATCTATTATGAAGGCCCGCACAGCGACCATTATGACGGCGCGCGGTTTGAAAATCCCGATGGCGTGATCGATTTCCCCGTGCCGCCAGGGCAGCACCGCGGGAACATCTTCTGGCGCTTTCTGCTGGGGCGGCAGGACAGGCCACCATGGCCGGAGCATGTGGCAGTGGCGCAGACCCGCTCGCCTGCCCGTGTCGCAGCGCCGGGCGCGATGCGGGCGACATGGGTGGGGCATGCGACCGTGCTGGTGCAGGCGGCGGGCCTCAATATCCTGACCGACCCCCAATGGTCGGACTATGCCAGCCCGTTTCCGGGCGTTGGTCCCAAGCGGGTGGCGGCGCCGGGGATCGCGTTCGAGCACTTGCCGAAGATCGACATCGTGGTGGTGAGCCATAATCATTATGACCATATGGACCTGCCGACGCTAAAACGGCTGTGGGATCGGGACAGGCCGCTGATCGTCACGAGTCTGGGCAATGATACGATATTGCGCAATGCGGGGATCGAGGCTCGCTCGCTAGACTGGGGCGGGGCGGCGGCGCGTGGCGGCGCGAAGGTGCATGTCATCCGCAATCATCACTGGTCGAGCCGATGGGGGCGGGATCGCAATCGCGCGCTCTGGTCCGCCTTCCTGATAGAGACGGCGGCGGGGAATGTCTTTTTCGCGGGCGATACCGGCATGGGAGATGGGCAATGGCCGCTGGAGGCAAGGCGCTATGGCCCGGTGCGTCTCGCGCTGATCCCGATCGGTGCGTTCCGCTTCTATCCGGGGCAGATGCAGACCGACTCGCATATTGGACCGGAGCAGGCCGTCGAGATGTTCGGCAAGCTCGCACCCGCGCAGGCGATCCCGATCCACTGGGGCACGTTCCGCCTGTCTAACGAGGCGCGCGATACCCCGCCGAAAATGCAGCAGATCTATATGCGGTGCAGCGGGCATGACCCGGCGTCGTTTCGCCCGCTGGCGATTGGGGAAGAGATCGACGTGCAGGAAAAGGCGTTGCCCGCGCGTAAGCCCACGCCTGCCGACCTGGCGGATTGCAGGCCCGGATCGCGGGCGTTATCAGCATTGAAATAGCGGTGGGCGACACAAGCAGGAGATTGGCCATGTCTTATGTTGACGGTTTCGTGATCCCCGTGCCTTCGGACAAGAAGGATGCCTTTATCGACCATGCACGAGAATTCGATGCGATCCTTATGGACATGGGCGCCATCCGCATCCTCGAATGCTGGGGCGATGACGTGCCTGACGGGAAAGTGACCGACTTCGCCCGATCAGTGCAACTCGCCGAAGGGGAGACTGTCTGCTTTTCATGGATCGAGTGGCCCGACAAGGCGACGCGGGATGCGGCGTTCGCAAAGCTGGAAGCGATGATGAAAACGGACGAGCGGTTTGATCCGGCGAAAAACCCGCCTCCCTTTGATGGCAAGCGGATGATCTTCGGCGGGTTCGCGCCGGTCGTGGTGCTGGATAAAGAGCATCCCTAACAGACATGGCGATTTCAGCTGGTACGAACTGCTGACCAATAATGCCGATGCGGCGCGGGCCTTTTACGGCAATGTGCTGGAATGGAGCTTCGCCGACAGCGGCACGCCGGTGATGGATTATCGCATCGTCAATGTCGGTGACACAAGCGTAGGCGGCATGATGGCGATCACGCCGGACAGAGACTGAATATAGAAAATAGCGCTCGACTAACTTGGCTAGTCCAGTAATAAGAACAAAAGGAGCACATTGATCAGGCGGGAGTGAGCGGGGCGTGATCGCGACGGTATCGACGGTCGCCTATCTGGGGCTGGAGGCGCGCAGCGTTGAGGTGCAGTGTCAGCTCGTCGCGGGCCTGCCCAATTTCATCGTCGTAGGGCTTGCCGACAAGGCGGTGTCCGAAAGCAAGGAGCGTGTGCGCAATGCCCTCGCCGCCATCGGCCTCGCGCTTCCGCCCAAGCGCATCACCGTCAATCTCTCGCCCGCCGACCTGCCCAAGGAAGGCTCGCATTATGACCTTCCGATCGCGCTCGCCGTGCTGGGTGCGATGGGGCTGGCCGATGCAGAGACGCTGGCGGGCTATGTCGTGGTGGGCGAGCTGGGGCTGGACGGGCGGGTGGCGCCTTCGCCCGGAGTTCTGCTCGCCGCGCTGCATGCCGGGGCGGAGGAGAAAGGGCTGATTTGCCCCGCGGCGCAGGGGGCGGAGGCGGCGTGGGCAGGCAGCGTGGAGGTGGTCGCCGCGCCCAGCCTGCTCGGTTTGCTCAATCATCTCAAAGGGCAGGGCGTGTTGCAGCCGCCTCGTCCCGGCGCAGTGGACGCGAGCGCGCCGGGGCCGGACCTCAAACAGGTGAAGGGGCA
>CAYOZY010000003.1:8645-35459 GCA_964408525.1 uncultured Sphingobium sp.
GCGGCGGGCGGCCATAAGATGCTGATGCTGGGGCCGCCGGGCGCGGGCAACTCGCTGAGGGCGAGCTGCCTGCCCGGCATTTTGCCGCCGTTGAACCCCGCCGAGGCGCTGGAGGTTTCGATGGTGGCAAGCGTCGCCGGGGGGCTGGAGGGCGGACGGATGACACGCGCGCGGCCCTTTCGCAGCCCCCATCACAGCGCGTCGATGGCGGCGCTGGTGGGCGGCGGTTTAAGGGTGAAGCCGGGGGAGGTGAGCCTCGCGCATCTGGGGGTGTTGTTTCTCGATGAGCTGCCTGAATTTCAGCGTGTGGTGCTCGACAGCCTGCGCCAGCCGCTGGAGACGGGCGAGGTCAGCGTTGCACGGGCGAACAGCCATGTGACCTTCCCGGCGCGGGTTCAGCTCGTGGCGGCGATGAACCCGTGCGCTTGTGTTGCTTTCGTGCTGCCCTTTATGAAGAGAGGGGTGTTGGGTGGGGGTGTGGGCGGAGAAGATTTTGGTTCATGGAGAAAGGTGAACTCCACCTCATCGGCCCCGATGTCAGCCCGCACGAGGATGGCCTCCACAATGAGACGCTTATGCGTTTTCTCCATCGTTTCCCAACGAGAAAGAATGTCTTTGGTTTCCCGCAAGGCATCTTCCGTCTGTCGGGCAGACAGCCGGATCGTCTCCTTGCGGGCGAGGAGACGAGGTAACTCCTCATCCAGTTCTCGCTTGCGGGTAGCCTGCGTCTCGTAGCGGGGTTTGAAGCCCGCTTCATCAAGTGCGCCTCGTTGGTAGAGATCAAGCAGGGTGTCGACGTCCTTATCCGCTTTCCGCACCGCGTCGTGATGGGCGGCGATGAGCCGATCTAACTCCGCCAACTTCTCATCTGCCAGCCTTTGACGGGTGGCAGCATCGTTTTCGGTAATGCCAATCTCGGCAATCTCAGACAGGAAGCACTCTTCGAGCACGTCCATTGGGATACGGTTGTTGCAGGGACGGCAGACATACTTGCGACTGGCACTCGGTACGATCATCTTCTGCCCACAGGTGCAGTGGGCATAGCCTGAGAAGAGATGCACGGATTGCCGTACCGCCCGCTGGCCTTTGAGGCGCAGGCTATCGAGGTGCCCCACACACTCGTCATAGAGTGCTTGCGAGATCAGTGGTTCTACGGCGTGATACACCCACTCGCTTTCTGGTTTGTATTCCCATGCGCCAGTGACGCTGTTGGCTTGGCGGGAGTAGTTGGCGCGTTTGCTACCAATAGCTGTGGTGTCCCTGATGAGACGCTCAATGGTGGTATCACTCCACCGTGCGCCATTGCGGGTGCGGTGGCCCATATCATTGAGGAGACGGGCCACCGTCTTCCGGCGTTTGTGCTTCTGATAGAGTTCGTAGATGAGGACACGGATCGGGGCTTCCGTCTCATCGACTTGGAGCTTCTTATCCACCCAGCGGTAGCCATAGGGAGCAGGACCACCGAGCGGCTTGCCGAGCTTGGCACGGATGGGCACTGAGGCTTGAACACGGGCCGCAATCTCTTCGCGTTCCCAGTTCGCCATTGCCGCCAGCATGTTATAGAACATGCGGCCTGCTGGTGTGCTGGTGTCGATGCTTTCGGCGAGTGAGATGAGATCAGCGTCCGCTTTCTGGAAGAGGTCAGCGAACTCCAACAGTTCACGGTTGTTGCGGGACAGGCGGGCCAGCTTGGAGAATATCAGGCCCGTTATAGTGCCCGCCTCAATGTCAGCAATCATACGGCGGGCTTCGGGATGGTCAGCCACCCGCTTGCCAGAGACCGCCTCTAGCCGATACACCTCTGTTACCTGCCAGCCTTTGGCCTCGGCATAGAGACGGGCACGGTGCTCATGGATGTCCAGTGATTCACCGTGCACCTGATCTTCGGTTGATACCCGAAGCCATATCCCGACCTGTTTCATTGCTGCCTCATTCGTTGCCATCGCGCAAATTAGCAAATGAGCAGCGATGCTCAATCAAAATGAGTCAAAGGGACGCACAATAAGGCTAGATCACCATGATTTCCAGTACCGGACCACGGCATTCAGATAGGTTTCAAAATGCTCGGTCCGCCATGTTACCCGTGAAGTTGAGTGCAGTAACCGGTGCTGCCGATTGGCACATACGAACGTGTCTCGATCAGCTTTCAGCAACCAATTTATGCTGTTGACAATGGTATCTTGATAACTGTTACCGAACGAAGCAGAGGGGACGTTGTATAGCATCCCTTCAAGGAAATATGAGGGTGCAATCCCGTCCTTTAGTTCGCCATCATCTATCATCCTGTTGCGCATATTTTTAAGGATCCGGACGGTAGGCTTAAACCACTGGTTGGTGTCTTTATGTTTCTCCGTACAGTTTGCGGAATGCTGCTTGGGGTAGTTGATGATTTGGTGTCCTTCACCGTCCCAAAAACAGACACCTTCGACAAATTGCTGATCGTTCAAACTACGGAAACGTGTATATTTTCGAAATTTTACAGCAACGAGCACATCTGCGTCACGTCTGTTTCCATTGCCTTTTACAGCAATGGCCTTGTTACCTTCCTCGACCGCATTACCAAATGATGCACTCAATTGGGCAAGTACATCGCGCTTGAAGTCTCGGTAGCTGTAGCCCGCATCAGAGAATGCTGCCTTGTATAGCGCCTTCTCGTCATTGGTCAGCGCCTCAATGTCCCTGTAGAAAACGGAGTCGAGGCGCATTACGACATCGACATCACTATCTGCCCAAATGTTCGTATCGTTACCGTAGGAACCCTGTAGAAAGCTCTGATAAGCACGATTGGTATACGCTGCATCGGCTGCTTCAAGGGCGCGCTTTATCGTAGCGTAGGTGTTGCTCGATTGAGTAATCGAGCCACGGTGTGACCAAGTGTCAAGCTGCGTTTCAGGGATCGCCATGTATTGTTCCATTACAGAAGAAAAGAGCGAAGCTCATCCTCGCGTGTCGCAAAGGATTCTGCACCGCGCTGCCTCAGTATATTTAGTTTGCCGAGGTCGTGTTCGAACAAATCGGTCGCCATTTCGGGACGTTCAAAGGTGTCACTGATCCGAATGGTAGGAACAGATTTGAACAGTACCTGCCGGAGTTGATCCATCGACTGGGTATTTATTTCCAATGTTTTCTGGAGCAGCTGAACGCTTAGTACCACTTTCTTAGCCCAGTACATCAGGCTGAACATAGAACGCTTTGGTTCGGGATAGACGCCGACGCCTATACTTACGACACGCAGGGCTTCAAGAGGATGGCCGAGCGCATTAGTGGCGTCGGCAATGGCATACAGGGTGGGATTATTGGCACAGTACCCGCCGTCGATTAGCTCAACAATGTCGCCGTGTGTTGTGGTGACGATCTTCTTCGCGAAAAATGGATAGGCGGAACAAGAGGCCTGTACAGCATCACTTACTGAAACGCCAAAACCAGCTACAAAGTTGGCTTTACGTGCATGTGCTTGCGTAATGCTGCTTTTGAAAATCATAGGGCGCTCGGTTTGCCAATTCACTGACACGATCCCGATACCAGTTTTCATGTCGTCAAAAGTCTTGCCCGCGAACACAGTGTCGGCCAACGTCTGAAGGGCCGCGGTCTTCTCTGAAGGTTTCTTGCATTCCATGATTGTTGGCACATAGGTTGTGTATAACTGGTGGATTTCTTCAACTGAATGGCCAAGTCCGATAAGGGCCGCGATTATTGCTCCCGTGCTAGTGCCAAAAACCAAGTCAAAGCATTCGCACAGCCGGGTGCCGATCATAGCTTCGATTTGGCGCAAAACGCCGAGAGTATAAAAACCTTTGGCTCCGCCGCCATCTAGGCAAAGGATACGCACGACATCGGAGCTAGATTGTTCAGGCATATCTATGTCGATGCTCTATGATGGACTTGGAATAAGCAATTTCATACCCACAAAAATGTCATCAGGATCGTCAAGTCGATGGCGGTTAAGTTCAAATATTTGGAGATATTTTGCCCGATCACCGAGGTATGTTTCAGCCAACTTACCAAGCGTATCGCCTGATACGACGGTATGTGTCTGGTATGTCTCATCCGGTGGTGTAGCATGGTCTGTCAATCGTGAGGCTAGGCTGTTCAACGGTTTCGGTCGATATAATTGTCCCTCCGGCAACTCGGTAGCGGTTGCATTCCAGCGACGTCTGGTACAGGCACTGACATCAACAACATCGTCTGGACCAGTTCGATCAGTACAGAGGCATAGTCGCTTGATGGTGCCTATCAACCCACGATCGTGCCAAGCCAAAGCAGGGTCGTTACGAAGTGGTGCGTATGGATCAGGTTTAATTCCGAATACTCTTGATTTGGGGTGATTGCGCAGCTCAAGGCCGGCCTTCTTTGCGCCATGTAATACCCATACTAGCGCAGCGTCAGAAAGGCCTCTTTCAGGACCACCACCACCTATCGAACCGTGGACGCCGGGAAACCACTTTTGTTGATATGGCGCATCGACATCATATTTCGATGTGCCCTTAGAATTGTTCAAATCGGCCACGTTGTTCCACAACACGGGCTCGAACAAGACGCGTCGTTCATCAGTTGCCACCGCATGGCGCGCAGCTTGCACTTTGCTGGTAAGTTTCGCGTCATGAAACCGGAACTTCCGGTTGATCCATGTGGCGCCCGGAATGAACTTTGGGCAACCCAGCGCTGCCACAGTATCCCACACTCCGACATACTTGATTTCCAAGATAGGAGTAGCGGGGTCAAAGTCGGTGCAATTCTGTTCGCGCCAATCACGATCCCATTCGCTGACGCACACTTGGCTCGAAAATCGAGACCGAAACTCCAACGTTCGTGGTGCGTCGTCACCGTCCCCTTTGAACACTGCGCGATAGAGATCAATCGCTCGGTCAATGTCTTTCGCGCTATCAACATTGAGAATGCCTGCATGGCGGATAAAGCCTACAAACGACCGCGCAGTAAATGCTCCACGCGAGAAACCGAACGCGAAAATGTGGTCGCCGGGTTCGTAATTAAACAGTAGGAAACGATAGGCCTCACGGATGTTATCTAGCATGCCTTTGCCAAAGGCTCCGCCCCGAAATCGCTCATCCTTCGCGGTTCCTATGCCTTCATCATAATAGACGATTTGCGGAGAGCCATCTGTCGCTACTGGCTGGGTCATCTCAGCGACCAGAACCACGTTAGTCGGACAGTCGGTGGTGAGCTTGTTCCAAGTGCCGTCGAAACAAAAAATCAAGCGCTTCATGTTGGCCCCATATTTTTTGGATGAGTTATTAGATCTTCTACTCGTTGGACTTCCAACCTAGCAAGATTATAACCAGCTATTGGAGCGGTAGCCTTAGTTGCCTTGATCGGCTTTTGTCTGAAATGCCGCAAGGTCATGAAACTATGCAGATGTCCGATATCATGCGCTATGCCCACTATAAAACTCGGTAAGGATCATATGCTAGCCTTTTCAGTATCGGATTGGTGGAAAGGCATGATAGGAATAGGTGTAACCCTTGCCTCAGGAAAATACAAAAAAGGGGGGTTGATTTTGTATGCTAGGGTTACTAGGCCGCAAAGTGAAACTGGGGGCATTTTGGCAATTCAGTGTATACTTGTGCAAATTAGTTTTTTTGAAACATCATGGTATAAAGTACCAATGGAAACAGATTAGGTATCAGTAATGCAGTTGGGGGGCAGGCTAGAAAATGCGCTCAACAGGGCGTATAAGGTTGTTTTTGTACCATACGCACTGATTTTTATTCTGTATGTGATTTTCGGAATCGTTGTTTCTGCTATACTAGCTTACGGTGGAATTCCGATATTCGCGGCCGTTTATTTGTTCATGATTTTTATGTTGGTCGGTGGACTGGCTTTTTTTTGTCGGTGGCTCGTTCGGCTAGCGTTGATGAAAAGTTCTCGAGCTAACTCTATGAATCCCACGATCAAACGTATCGTGGAAACTGATACCCTGAGGTTTTTATCTGATAATTATGTCGAATATGCGGTTCAAATGGAACTCAGGGCAGCGAGCGCTAACGTTCAGTCAATGGATTTTCTGTTAGGGTGGCACGGCAAGCGTGATGATATTGTTATATGTGACTGTTACGGCTGCTCTATAACTATGCATGATCCGGTCGATCATACCGGGCTAATTCTTCGCATGTCTTTCCCTAAATCATTGCCGATGGATACAAACTACCCCACCGGTTTCACTGCGTTGTTGGATAACTCGAGAGGCCATATAAAACCTTTTTTGAGGAAGCCTGGCCCTTATTTGGCTCAAGATAAATTGACAATGACAATAATACTTCCAGAAAAAAAGAAGGGTATTTTTGTAGAAAGGGCACACAAAAACTTCGGAGATAAGAAGCCGATAAAAGAAAAGTACGTGGCAGCTCCAAACGATACCCACACTTATACTGTAATAAGACCGGTGCAAGGGTTGTCGTATTTTGTAGGAATATCAGATTATTATACTTAATATTCTTTATTATTGTGTTTAATCGCTTTAGCTTCATTATCATTTCCAATGATGATAGCGCTGATTCAGTCTCACCGACCAGACGGGTCACTAAATATCGGACCGGTACATGTTTCACCCCCTTCGGTCTCTGTGTCGGTCTGGGTCACCAATGGAGACACCCAACGTGTTTTCAACCTCATCGAGCCAATCTGATGGCTCTATATATACGTTTTTTCCATACACGCGGCGGTTCGATGTGGTCAATTCGACCAATTCACGTTTTTCTGGCCCTTTTGCCATTTGGTGGCTCTGCACAAGGTTATTTGCCAATTCGATGAGTGTTCGCATTCGCGCTGCCTTTGCCATCTTATTACCCCATTTTTGCCGTTCGCTATCCAGTGCTTCCTCCTCCAAGGCGAGGCGCTGACGGCGTTCGGCAAATGTGTCTCGGTCGATCAGCCGTTCAACCAGTGCATCGGTGAGACGGTCAATGCGATCATGCATATTGGCTTTGCGAAGTTGCCACGCCTTTTCGCGCTCCTTATCCTCACTGGATGCGATCCATGCTACCACCCACGCTTCGAAGGTATTGTGGTCGGGTGCAGTCAGTTCGGTGCGGAGCATACACGCCTCAATGGCAGCTTCGATGGCCTCCTCTCGAACGGTCTTGGTCGGGCATTCCCGCTTCGGGCAGCGGTAGTAGACGTGGCCAACTTGAAGTTCGGGTACCATCGGGCCATCACAGTGGCCGCAGCGAAATAGCCCACGGTAGGTGTGGTTATGGCGCGTTATCTTGGGACCAGACTTGCCTGACTTGATGGCCTGCACCCGTTCGAACAGATTGGGTGAAATCAGTCGGTCATGGATGCCGCGATAGGTCATGCCGGTGCGCTTGATGCGGACAATACCCGCGTAGAACGGGTTATTGAGAATGTTCTCAAGGCCATGCAGAGAAATGGGCTTTCCGTTATAGCCAGTAAGGCCACGCTGTTGCAGTTCGGCGAGGAGCGACCGCAGCGAATAGCTACGGCTTGCATAGAGTTCAAAAGCTGTCTTCACCAACGGCGCTCGCAGAGGATCAGGAGTTTTTGGTTTTCCCTTGCCATTGTCGAGATACCCAATCGGTGCCCGAAATGGATACAACCCCTGTTTCAATCGTCCATTTATGCCCTTAATCGTCTCTTCCCGCAGGTTGCGGATGTAGTCGGCGGCGATGACAGCCTGAATATCGGCGGTGAGGCGTCCACCGCGTGAGCGGAAATCCAAGCTCTCAGTGACAAAGTGGATGTCGATACCGCTGTCAGCTAGGTTGCCAATGCGCAGCCAATCTGCTGGGTTGCGAGCCGAACGGTCAATTTTATGAATGACAAGACCGTGCGCCTTGCCTTGATGTAGTTCCTTTACCATCTGATTGAAGAGTGGACGGCCACCCTTAGCGGCGGTTTCCTTCTCCTCGAACCACTTCACAATCTCGATGTTGTTGCGACTCGCAAAGGCCACAATGGCTTCCCGCTGGGCTTCCAATGATACGCCGTCACCTTGCTTGACGGTCGAAACGCGAACATAACCGAAGCATCGTTTCATACATCGTGCTGGTTGGAGTCCGAATCTATCATATTTTCAGGATTCGTCGAATCTGCTGGCCACGGCCATGTGCCTTCACGCTCCATGCGCTCATAGATACGCTTGCACAGTTCAAAATAGGCTTCGAGTTGGGGTGAATGTTCCATGTCAGCATTCTGACCTGTGATATCTTGCCGCACTAGGAGGTGAAAATTCCGCTTTTAGGTGCAGGTGGGGGCCATGCCCGCATGGAAAAGGGGCGGGACTTCTGTCCGTCGATCATGAGTTGCACATAGGCATGGTGGTTCGGCAGTCGGATCAGATCACCCTCGGACATATCGCCAAGCTGGCGACGCAACGCTGGCGCGTCCGTTGCCCCCAACCGAAACGCAATCACCGTGCCCACATTCCCCAAGACCGCGTCGAACACGGGACGCTCTACTTGTGAGATATGCTGGTGTGCCAAGGTGAGCGACAGGCCGTATTTACGGGCCTCTCCCAGCAAGCCCGCAAATGCCTCGGTGGTAAAGGACGGGAACTCGTCAATGTGAAGGTAAAACGGCTGACGGGCCTTTTCTTCGCTTCCGTGGCGCGAAAAGGCCGCCAGCATGATCGTGGTGATGATAAGCCCGCCCATCACATTGGCCATGTCAGTGCCGAGCCGTCCCTTGGCGAGATTGACGATCAGGATACCGCGCTCGTCCATAATGCGCCGAAACCGTAGCGGGTCTGCTGGTTCACATATTGCCCGACGCACTACGGGATTGGCGAGAAAAGCACCGAGCTTGTTGGCAATCGGGGCCACGCCGTCGACGGCGTTCATATAGTTCATATTCGGAAATTCCTGCGTCCAGAAGTGCCGCACCTGTTCGTCGGTGACGCGGGCAACCACCTCGCGGCGAAATTCCTTGTCGAGATAGAGCCGCACAATGTCGCGGATGTCGGCGCTCGGCTGATCGAGCAGGGCGAGAATGGCATAGCGGAGCAGATGCTCCATGCGCGCGCCCCACGCATCGGCCCACTGCTTCTTTAAGGTCTCGATGAGGCCCGACGCCACCAGCGGACGAAATGAGCGATGCACACGGGCGAGCGGATTATAGCCGAGCCTGCAATCAGGATCGGCTATATCGAAATAGTGATGCGGGATGGTGAGGTGTTGGTGAAGCGCGAGCGCCAGATCGCCATGTGGGTCGATCAGGCATAGCCCCTGACCCGCATAGGCATCATGCAGCGCCAGATTGAGCAGAAATGTCGATTTGCCAGTGCCCGTCTGTCCGATCAGATAGAGGTGACGCATTCGGTCGGCCTCATAAATACCAAAAGGTCGCTCGCCATACTGGTGCAAGGCCATGCCAAGCGGGGTGATTTGTGCTGTCATCGGCCCATTGTCCAAGCTAACGGGACAGCCGCCTAGGGGGTGAAAGTTCGCGTCAGCCGAATTTTCATCCCCTAGTGTGAACAGTTCCCCGTCAGTATCGTGTGGGGAGATCGTTCCTTCCTATCCGTCATCGCCAGTCGTGCGGTGCGCCTGAATTGTTCGGACGCACCGTTTCGATTGGAGATTACTATGGATACGCAATCAGCAGATTATCGCCGCACGGTGCGGGAGCACAATGACCTGTTTCGGTGCTCTGGTATGGGGCGAGGGTCGGTGATGCTCACCTCAGGTATAGATGATCGTGGGCCATCGTTCGTATCAGCGGCACTTGCCGCCGTGCGAACCTTCACCGCCTTTGATCGGGATAACGATCCCCACCATGAGCATGACTTCGGCGCGCTCACGCTCGAAGGCCAGCGGTTGTTTTTCAAGATCGACTACTACAACCTCACCCTCGACGGTCACTCCCCTGATGCCGCCGATCCAGCGGTGACGCACCGTGTGCTCACCGTCATGCTGGCGAGCGAATATTGAAACTGGCCGCTCCATTCTGGGGCGGCTTTTTCCTGTGGATCACACCCATTACGACACAGATACGCACCGTATCATAGGGTGTCAGCAACGCCGCTTCGGCGAATTTTCGCTGACTAGCTTTCAGTCGGGGGTTCTCGGTATCCTGACCCTGAAACACAATCGCGGCGGCCAAGACAGCAAGACCACCATGCGCGGTATGGCGTACTGGAAGGGTTTCACCCTTCCAGCAACACACCCTCCCATACCGCGCATGGTGGTTCTTTGTTGTCTAGGGGGCGGGCAGTTCGCAAACTGGGCGTATTCTACCTCCTAGTTTTAGGTGGCGTGGAACTTCTAAGCTGAACGGCATTAGAAATCATAATCACATAAATCCATGTCCACCCAATTTTCATCCGACCTGCGTCTTGCACGGCGCAAGGCGGGACTTACCCAGCGCGATGTCGCGCACCTGTTACACACCCGCATGTCCGTGATCTGCGAACTGGAGCGGGGAAAGCGTACACCGACCCTATCCCACATCGTGACGCTCTCGGTCATTTATGATCGGCCCTTTCAGAGTTTATTCGCCGCTGAGTTGAAAATTGCCGAGGCCGTCTTGCGGAAGCGGATCGTGAAGATGCCCATAGAGCCAAGGCGGAACGCCAGCACTGGCAACCGCACGGCTTCGATTGACCGTCTGGCCCGCCGTTTAGCCGATAGCGATACGGGGTATGGCGCAGCTTAAGCTTATCGCGTTTGCGGTGACACAGAGCCGTATCGGTTCGATAGTGATCGACGGCGAAACGCTTATTGACTGGCGCATCTCGGAAACGGCGGCCAAGAATGAGGCACTGGCAATAGCGCATGTACAGCGGCTGCTCGCGGAATATACGCCTGATGTCGTAGTGACCGAGGATACCATAGTGGCTCGAAATAAGGGCATGCACT
Source organism: uncultured Sphingobium sp. (assembly GCA_964408525.1). Classification (GTDB taxonomy): domain Bacteria; phylum Pseudomonadota; class Alphaproteobacteria; order Sphingomonadales; family Sphingomonadaceae; genus Sphingobium. The sequence goes on from CAYOZY010000003.1 coordinate 19,478, forward strand.
CCCGTCTATTGACCACCGCTATTGCAACGGCAGCGGAACAGGCTGGCCTGATGAGCGTCTCCGTCCCGCGTCAGCAGCGATACAAGAATAAATATGCCGAGGCTGACGCCTTGGTGCTGCGCTTCCCTGAACTGGCTCCGTGGAAACCGCCGAAACGGTGCTTCTATGACAATGAACCGCGCAATACGGTGCTGTTCGAGGCGTTGGCGCTTGCCATTGAGTTGTTGCCCAATGCGCCGATGACTTAAAAGTCTGTTAATGTTTTTAGAGAGGCTTCCGAACTAATGGTTAGGGTAGGTGCAAAGCGATTTGGCAGCTCAGATTTTCCATTCGAGGCTGAACATCGCCGCCTGCGTCTCGTAGTAATTCTCATAGACGGTATTGAAGCCGACGCCGTTTACGGTCGTCTTCGTGCCAAAGCGGTTGAAGATGTCCGTCACCGAGAGGCTGGCCTTCAGCCGATCCTTCACGAACGAGCGCGAGAGCGAGAAATCTACCGCACTGCGGGCGGCCTGACGCCCCTGCGCGACATCGCGCGCGGCATAATAAATGCCATTGAGCTGCATCTTTGTCGATTTGCCGAGCGTCGTTTCGATCCCCAACTTGCCGTCCCATGTAAAGTCGCTGGTCTTGGGCAGGGTCAGGCTGCGCACATAGGGGAACAGCAGTGTGATCTGCGCCGCATTGCGGTGGATGCGGAATGCGTTGAAGTTGGCATTGAACTTCAGCGTCTTCGCCGCCCTCCACTGCGCAATCAGCTCCGCGCCGGTGTTGGTCGCCTTGCCTGTATTGGAATAAATCTTGTTGATGATGTCGTAGTTCGTGGTGCTCTGGTCGATCGCGTAGATGCGCTGATAGGCATCCTTGATGCGGCGGTGATAGAGCGCGAGAGATGCGTTCAGCCTGCTCCAGTCCTGTTGCAGCGAAACCTCATAGGCCGTGGTGAACTGCGGGCGGAGATAGGGGTTGCCGACCTTCACCAATTCCGGGTCGTCATATTTGGGGAATACGCGCAGCTCCGGCTCGCCGGGGCGATCGACGCGCCGGTTGTAGAATAGCGACAGGTCGGTGCTGTCGTCCAGCTGCGCCGTCAGCCGCACATTGGGGAACAGCCGGAAATAATCATAGGCATCGTTGCGCAGATAATAGATGTTCACCGGGTCGAGCGTGTAGCTGACCCTGGTTTCTTCGGCGCGCAGGCCCGCCTCGATGGTGAGCGCCTTAGTCTCCCGCACCAGATTGACGTAACCCGCGAAGATCTTCTCCTTCCAGTTGTTGTGATCGCCCAGCCCCGGATAGATTATGGACATGAAGCCCGGCTCGGTAAGATAGCGCACCGGAATCCAGCGAAACTGCACCTTCGCGCCGACCTCGATCCGCCCGTTGCTCAGGGGGCGCACATAGTCGACCGACACGGGCAGCGTGTTCTCATGCGCGATGATATGGGTGAGGTCGGTGCCTGTACGCACCGGCGAGACTTCATTCAGGCGATAGGTCTCATCCTCCCAGCCGCGAATATATTCGGCACGGAGAGAGAGGGTATGGCCCGCCTCCGGGAAATCATGGCGATAGTTGATGGAACCGGATGCATGGCCGGTTTCCTCATTCTCGCGCCAGAACCAGTAGCGGGTGAGCGTATTGGTTGTTGTCTCGATGAACGGCACCTGCGCGACATCGAGATGGTTCTCGACATCGTAATTGGCGTTGATGGTGACGAGATCGTCATCACTTAGACGCCAGTCTACCCCGCCCTTGAGGATATATTGCTCCTGCTTGCGGTTCTCTGGCACCTGGCTCGCGATGATGCGGCGGTCACTGTAATAGCGGGTGGAGAACTCGTTGTTCGGAAGTTTGCGCTGCTTCAATGCCTCGCCCTGCATGTGCCAGTCGAAATCATCTCCCTTGTGCGCGATGTTGAAATAGGGCGAAATCTTGTAGGTCCAGTCGAAGCTGCCCATCTGCGTGGGGAGATCGGGCTTGCGGCGGCCGAAGACGCCATATCCACCCTTGAGGCCAATATGCCCCGACCAGCCGGTTTTCTTGGAAGCACGCATCACGATGTTGATGATGCCCGCGCTGCCCTGCGCGCCATAGCGCGCCGAGGGGTTGTTGATGATGTCGATGCGCTCAATATTGGCGGCAGGGATTGCATCCAGACCGGTCTGGTTGCCGATGCCGGTCAGCGCCGAGGGTTTGCCGTCGATGAGGATCGCGACCTTGTCGCTGCCGCGCAGCAGCACATGCCCTTCGCGCTCCACCGTGATGCCCGGCAGGCTCTTCATCGCCGAGAGTACCGATCCACTCTGCGCCAGCGCGTTGTTGGCAATCGAAAAGCTGTTCGCGCCAGCGCCGAGTGCCGCATCCTGAGCGCGCTCGCCGGTGACGACAATCTCCTGCCCGGAGGGGCTGAGCGCGATCTTGCCGAAGTCAAGCGCCGTCGTCGCTTCACCCACCAGCACATCGCGCGTGAAGGGCGTATAGCCAGCGGCGCTAATGGTGAGGCGATAAGCCCCTTGGGGCACGCTCTTGATGACACCCAGCCCAGCCTTGTCGGTCACAGCCGCGGCGATGGTCGCTTTGGTTTCCGGATTTTCCACTAGCAATGCTGCGGATGCCATGGGAGCCTGTGTGTTTTCGTCAATGATATGGACGGAAATCGCAGCGCCATCTTTTGCCATTGCGGGCAAAGCGGCGAATACAGATGTAGTGACCGTCAACGCCGTTAGCACTGATACGCGCATGTAAACCTATCCCCCAAGAGAATAGGTGTGCAGTGAGGTCATCCTCCGGTGCGAGCAACCGCAATCGTGGTAAACGCCGCGAAGGTTACAGCTTTTCAACCTTGGGGCGGGAAAATCAGCCTGACGGCGAGGCCCGGCTCGCCATCTTCAAGCCTGAGCGATGCCCCATGCGCGTGAGCGATCGACTGCACCATTGTCAACCCAAGGCCGTGGCCGGGCTTGCTGCGGCTGGTTTCACCGCGTCCGAAGCGTTCCAGCACCAGAGCATGATGGGAAGCCGGAATGCCCGGCCCGTTATCGCTAACGATAATCTCTGTCGTGCCGTCTGACCTATAAGCAACACTAATAGTGACCAGAGTACCTGACGGGCTATGGCTAAGGCTGTTTTCGATCAGATTGGCTAGCGCTTGACCGATCAGGTCTTCACTGCCAGTGACCATGCAATCTTCGGTAAGACCGATTTGAAGACCATGTCCGCTTTGCTGTGCGACTGCTTCATAATTTTCGACTATCTCGCCGACCAGCGGTGCGAGAGCGACCGGCTTGAACCATTTCTTTAGCCCGCCCGCCTCGACCTCCGATATCCTCAGCATTGTGGCAAACAAAGTGAGAATTTCATCCATCCGTTCGAGCGCATCGGCGATTCCCACTTTTTGCTTTTCGGGATCGTTGGTATGCAGTGCTGCTTCCAGCTTGATCCTAAGGCGAGCAAGCGGGCTACGCAGATCATGGGCAATGTCCGCCGACACGTGGCGCAAACTACTCATCAGGCGGCCGATATGGTCGAGCATCTGGTTGAGGGTCATCGACAGATGATCGAATTCGTCATCCTTTAAACCAATCGGCATTCTGCGCGTCAGGTCACCCTCGATAATGGCGCGCGCCGTTGTGTCCACAAGCCCAAGGCGGCGGTGAAGGATTCTGCCTGAGAGGATGCCGCCGACAATCCCAATCACGATCACTAGCCCAAAGCCCGCAGCGGCAATCGCCAGCAGGGTCGCCTCGGTTCGACGCATCAGCGTCATCTCGCCGACAACGGCGAGCGTTGAACCATCCTTCAGTGTCATCTCGACAACGCGGGCAGGCTCTGTCCGCCCATCGGGCGAAACTAGCAAGGCATCTCCAATGTCATCCGGCAGATGGCTTATCTGGATACGGCCAGCGATGCGGCGACCATGTCGGTCGTTGAGCAGATAACGTCCGTGGCCGGGTATCGCATCGAATGCCACAATATCGGCGATCAGAGCGGTGCGGCTTTCTTCCCTGTCGGCATGTTCAAGCGCGACCAGTTCGCTCCGCAATCGTTCGTCTAAAGAATGACGAAATGCCCGGTCAGTAAAATGCCAGGTTGCCGCCGCGACCAGCAGCGAAACGACAGCGAAGCTGACTGCATACAGACCCGCGATGCGTAATGCCGTATGTGTGCGGGGCTTAGGCATCGCCACGCACTTTATAGCCTTCACCTCTTATCGTCTCTATGGCGCTGACTGCAAAACCGGCATCGAGTTTCGCCCGTAGGCGGCTGAGATGGCTTTCGACGATCTTGGTGCCGGGGTCGAAGTCAAAGCGCCAAATCGTCTTCAGCAGCACAGTGCGCGGCACCGGGCGTCCGATATTGCGCATTAGAGTATCGAGAATTTCAAACTCGCGCGGATGCAAGGCAATGTCGCGCCCCCCGCGCGTTACTTTCCTTGCCATGCGGTCGAGCCGGATGGAGCCGGCAACGCTGATGCCGTCATGATCCGGCAGGCGCGGGCGGCGGCCCAAGGCTTCTACGCGGGCGACCAACTCTGCCAGCGCAAACGGCTTGACCAGATAATCGTCGGCACCGACCTGAAGGCCGGTGACACGATCCTCGATGGACCCCCGCGCGGTCAGCATCAGTACGGGGGCATCCACACTCAATTTACGCAGGGTCGCGATGACTTCGATCCCGTCAAGTATTGGCAGCATGCGATCGAGAATGATTAGATCGAAATTGCCGGTTTTAGCTACAATCAAGCCGTTTTTGCCATCATGAGAAACAGCTATGTCATGACCATGCTTGTGTAGATCGACACGAATATGTGCAGCCAATTCCTCATCATCCTCGATGACCAATATATGCACGTATCCAGATGCTTTCTTCGTATCGCGACGTATATATATCAAAATGACTACTGGTGGGGGTTTCCATACTCCAGCTTTGGATGAATGTCTGCCCGGCTTTGAATTTCTAACGAAGACGTTTTGATTGAGATAGCGATATTGCGAGTTGACTGTCTAAGGCTTATTCGCCCGGAAACACTTCGTCCAGTATCTGATGGGGATCACACCCAATGCTCCGGCACAGCCGAACGAAGTCCACCACGTCGAGCCGCAAGTCACCCTTCTCAAACTTGGAAATATACGCCTGCGAACGCCCCGTATGCTCGGCAAGGTCCGACTGTCGCAGACCTGCCTCAATCCGTTTTTGCTTCAGGACTTCCCGTAGCTTTCGGTGTTCATCGGAGTAGAGGTCATCGCGCATTGTGTTGGTGGAACGCTCCTGTCCACCGTCGCGTAAATTCCTGTTGGAATATATTCCAAACAGTTATATTCCATTTGGAATACGTGATTCAGTGTGGTGTTCCACAGGGAGGGGTATTTCATGAGAATTATATTGGCGGCTTGTTTGGCTGTGACCGTGTCTGGCTGCGCTACCACTACCTCATCGACAACCTTGCAGAGCCGCACCGCTGGCATATTGGGGGTGCCCATCGAGGGGGTCAGTATCGGGGATATGCGCACCGACAGTTCCAGCACCTACTACACCGCGACCGTCAATGGTCATCGTTATGCCTGCGTTGCTGAGGGGGGAGCACTCAAGGTGTTCCAACTGGGCATGACGAACCCACCGACCTGTCGGCGCGCGAACTAGCGTCGTCCTGACGCGCAGCGATCATCACCCTAACCGGAGATTTGGCATGACCGATACCGTGATGGAAACCGTCTACGGCAAATACAACAAATACGAGATCAAGAAATCTGAGGGCGGTTTTTTCTCATCTCCCACCTTCCACATCTACCGAGACGGCAAACTGTGGGGATCGAGCTACGATTCACTCGCCAAGGCGGTTGAGGCCGCGCGGGACGCAGGCTGAACCAGCCATCACAGTTAGGGTTGTGAATCGAGGGGGAAGTATGAGTGAATTTCAGTTTGCTGATCTTAGCAAGGTAGTGTGGCCAGCCACGATTAAGTTGGCATTGGCACGAGGGTTTTTCTCTGGTCTGGTGATTGCCATTATCCAGAACATTCTGCTGGCCGATCAGGCTGGTGCTGCCAGTGCGTTTCTCATCATGCCGCTGGGCATGGCGGTGCTCGGTATTCCGCTTAGCCTCTTTTGTATGCTGGCGGGAAGGGTGGCGAGCCTATTTGTTCCGGCGCTCGGCCTTTTCTTCATAGTGATAGGATCGCTGGCAGTCTGTCTCGGTGATCCGCTGGTGTATCTGCTGAACCGGCAATTCCCAGCTTTGCTCGATATAGCTGACTTTCGCTTTTTTAATTTCATACCGCTCATTTTCATTACCCATCCCGAATGACTATCCGGCTGCGGTTCACGGATTTATCCTTCAGCGATGGCAGATTTGATCTCGGCGGGCGGATCGTGGCCACCAGCGACATCATATCTATTTCGGTGCAACGTCGGGTATCAGCGGCCAGTCTAGCCTGTATCCTGATTGGTGGCTTGCTGTTGGTGGTGTGCATCAAATATGGGACGTGGGCGGCGATACTGATCGGCGTTCCAATGGCGGCGCTTCTATTCGCCGGTGCGATACGGGAGTGGCAGCGCCCCTATGTGCTGGTGCTCCATGTTCTGCAACTCGGCATGGTTGAAGTGGCCAGCATTCCTGAGTTTGCCCTTCCTGCAATCGAAGAATTTGCGGCTTCGCTCTGATCTACCGCTATGAAAGCGTGACGGCCCGCCCCGAACCCAGCCGCCAATCAACAAGGCTGGGCTGGGTGAGGGTGGGCTAGCCATTGGCCTGTACTCCGAGCAAAAAAGAACATCCGTAACGGATGCACTTTTTTATGGAAATTCACGTCCGGCCACACGCGAAACATCGCAGGACCGACTACTTCTTCTCTGGAAATTTGAAGCCGACGTATGTTGTATTGACGATGCCTGCGAGAATGAGCAGCGACTGGCCATACACCGGGAACGAAAATTCGCGCAGTGCAGTCCAAAGAAAGATCGCGCCCAGAATAAGGTTCCACAGCACAATCTGCACCCGGTGGAGTGCTACTGACCCATTTGGTGTCCCATCGGTCACAATGTCACGCAAAAAATTGACAGAAACCGGAGGCGGCGGTGTTTGCTGTGCGGGCTGAACTGGCAACGCATCCACTACACGGGCCGAAACGGCAGTTAGTCCAGAAATGCCGAGTAGGGTGAGCACACCTTCCGTGATGACATTGGCGTATTGGCCAGTCACTAGCCAGATGAAGAGGAAACCGCCGATAACCAGAAACATCCACCAGAGGAACTGAACCCGCGATAGGCTAAAAGGTGGCTTTTGCGGTGCGACAAGTCCCGGTGTCGGTTCATCGCGCAGCATGTTTCCGCCCCACCCGAAGCAAAGGAGGCTAAGCAGTAACGAGGTCATGCCCATTACCCCGATCCAGAAGAGATAGGGCTGATATACGGTCAAGGTGAGTTGCTTTTCCGCCGTGGCTGATAATACAGAGGCCCCTTCGGCCTGTTCGACCAGACCTACACTAACCTTGCGGGTGCCATCGGCATTCGCTCCGCCGAGAAGCCGACGCCATGCTTTTGCCTCCGTCGTATCTGCATCGGCATTCGAGGCAAGATTGAACTCACGCCATAACCATCCATTCGCTTGCGTCTCTTGCCGACCGGGGATGACTGAAAGGATAATCGTGGTGTCGCCGGGAACTTTCAGCCCATCGAAGACTAATTGAAATGTCTTGGACCGTGGGATTTGAGCGAGTGCCGCCTTGGCAACATCTGAGCGGTCGCGCGCAGCTTTCAGGGCAGTATCCGCACTATCGTATGCCTGACGGCGCTGCGCTGCTACCTCGGCTGAAATTCCTTTTTCATTGCGAGCTTTATCGGTGTCGTTGCGCGTTGCTGTTGCCGACAGCACCTCGCTCGATGCAGTTTTCTCTTCTGCAATGGCTGCATTTAGCAGCACTCGACTATCAGCTAGCATGTTGCCGGGAGAAATGCCCAGACAGAGCCGTCCGTTTAAGGAAAGGTGCGTCGCGTCGGTATACACCGAGTCGCTTTGGGTCGGATCGCCTCGAAAGTTAGCTGGCGCGTGGCAGTCGATGTCACCAGAATGCACCACCTCACGGGCGGTTTGTATCCCCACATAGCCCAGACTGAGTACTGCAACAGTCAGCAGCAGGCCGCCAAATATTTTCCTATCTATCGACATGGACATTCTCCCCCAAAGAACCCATGCGACCAAATTCATTATTTTGTTCAGGTTGCGCTGGCGATACCAGTTCAGCAGCGAAAGTCACGCCATCTTTTGTGCCACTTTTTTTTAGGCAGATGATGGATGCAGCTACCGCCTTTGACGTGGTGGCGCACAAGATACGCATTTTGGATGCGCAGCAATGATGAAATAGCATCCACAATGGATGTTGTTTCATTGTGCGATCGGGACTTGGAACGCGCGCCAATCGACTATACAGTCACGCCAACCATAAAAATGCCCTTCGGGTCAATCACTGCGTGTGAGGGGGGCTATCATATGAAATGGATTTCGCTGTTCGTCGGCATGGCGATAGTAGCGGCCACTGTTGCTGTGCCACAGCCAGCCAAGGCATGGGGTGAGTTTGGGCACCTCACTGTCTGCGATTTGGCCTACCGCAACTACACCCCGACGACCCGTGCGGTGCTGAAAGACCTGTTTCAGGTGCAATCCGGCGGCATCACTGTGCATGGGCGTGATGGCGATGAAGATCGCCACTATACCTCGTTCAATGTGGGGTGCCTTGAAGAGGATGAGCGTCCCCGCAAGCATCCGAAAGATCATTTCATCAACCTTGATCGCGCTGTGGGCCAGATCGACAGCAACACCTGCCCCTTGAGCACGAGCGGCACACCACTGAGGTGCATTCTCTCAGGGATTGAGCGGGACTTGGCTACCCTCAAAGATGCCAGCAAACCGCGCGAGGAGCGGGTGCTGGCCCTCATGGCAGTCGGTCACTGGATCGGAGACATTCACCAACCACTCCATGTGTCATTCGCGGATGATGCTGGTGGTAATGGCGTAGCGGTTCACCTGCAGGGCAAGTGCGGCACCTCCACATACCGTCCGCGCAATCTCCACGCTATCTGGGATAACTGCCTGCTCGAGGCCGGTTTGTTTGAAAAGGTGCGGCAGCGGGCGGACTACAAGAAAACGTGGGGTCGTCGTACCATCACCTACCGTGCTGTTGATACGCTCCAAGCTAATACGCCGCTTGCTACCGAAACTGCCTTTGTGGCGACTGAGCCGTGGCAGTGGGCCAATGAATCACTGGCGGTGACGCTTCAAAGCAATGTGCGGTACTGCGTCATGGTCGGGAATAATTGCCAATATTCACCCACGGCGCGGGTTAAGCCAGAGAACAGTCCCGACCGTATCGAGGACATCAACCAGAACTATCTGGCTCAGTTTAAGAGCGTCACAGAAGAGCGGGTGCAAAAGGCTGGGTTTCGGTTGGCACATCTTGTCAATCAGGCGCTTGATCCAGCATACACCGCGCCGATCCGCAATTCAGGTCAGCCATGATGCAATGCAAATGCAACAAAAAGGCGATGCTGAATAGCATCGCCCTCATTTATCCATGCAGTGCATCAACACGACATAGGAACATAATTTCACGTGCCACCGCAGCCTTTCGAAACTTGTGTAGAAGCACTTCTATGGTTTCGCGTTTCCGTGCATTCGTGAAGCTGCTTGCTGCTATCGCTTCAATAACTTCAGCCATAGCGCGGTCTGGTGCCTCATTTACATCGCATGAAAAGCCGTGAATGAGAATTTCAATTTCCTCGATAGCCTCCTCCAACGAGTCAGCTTGAATGGTGGTAAAAAGAACAGAGTTCATTTCGATACCTCGCCAGAACGGCAACAAATCAGGATTGACGTGCTGCCCGCTGGTGGAGGATCAGTTGTTTGTAATGTTACAACATATCATGCCATTTGTCAATGGCTGCATGTGTGTTGTGGCCTTTTCACGCTGGCAATAGAAATACAGTTTGGAGGGCAAATTCGTGGATGAGCATACATTGTATGGACTGCTTGATGAGCTGGGAGAAGCTGCTGATGTCGAGCGGCCAGACTGGAAGGCACTTTGGGCAACGATCAACCACATTGGAGGGAGCTTCAAAGTCACGAATTTTGCCAGCAAAAATAATCGAAATGTTGCGTGGGCGAGGTTCGAAGAAATCGTCATGCGGATAAAAACTGCGCAAGCCCGTTACTTTGAGGTGCGGCGAGAGCGAAATGATTTCTTTTCCGCCTCAGAAGTTCACCTACGTGAAATCAGGGCGTTGGCGGATCGTGCTGATCGCGAAGGTCCGCTCGATGATCTCATCTTTACCATTGCAACAGCAGGTATGAATCGCGTTTTGGAGGCTGGCGCGAACATGATTTTTGGCATCACAGAGCAACTGGATGCTGAACGGGACCAATTGCTGCTGCGATCTGAACGCTTGAATGAGGCTCATAATTATCTGTCCAACCAGAAAACCCGCATGGTTGGCAGGCACAAGCAGGAAGCTTTTGAATATATACAAGGAATTCAAGATAGACTTGGTCAAGACTGGGACGTTTGGAAAGTAGCAAAGGGCAAGGCCAAGGAAGAAAGCCAACGTGCCTATGAGGCACGTCAAGCTCGTCGTGAAGAATTTGAACGGAGACGAATTGAATGGCGAGAAAAGCAAGAAGAGTATATTGAGCGTCAAAATGATCGGATTGAAAGACTATCCGATATACTGTGTCGCAAGCGAGAAAACTTGGATAACTTACATGATAAATACAGCGATGCTCGAAATCCTGACTATCGAGAAAGGATCGAAGGCAGGATAGCTGAGTGCATTAACGATATTTCTGATCTGGAAGCCAAAATTGAAGATGCTGCTCAACGACGTGATAGCGCGCTTGAAAATTTACGTGGTGATTGAATGCCTACAAGCTTTTTCGATAGATGGAGGGGTCATTATGGAGCTATTGCTATCGCGTTCGCAGAAACAGGGGTTGGCTGGTCTCGGATCAGTCAGTTTTATACTCGATGTGCGAACCCGTCTCACCGCTGAGGAACAGGGGTTCGTCAGCAAATACAAGTTCGGCAAAGAGATACTGTATAGCAAACAGGGACTGGCCGATAAGCTCGCCAAATCAGGGGTGTTCAAACAACTGCTCTCGCTCATTACCGCCAAGGTGCGCGGGCACGTCTATACGGTCAACGATCTGGTGAAGGGTCGCACCGTTGTATGCAAAGACATTATCGAGATGCTGAACGCCGAGAAAGACATTCAGCTGGCAGCAGAGGGATTGTCCAACATCCTGATTGCCTGCCAGACCTTCGGTGGCGAAGAGGTTATTACCTACCCCCGCCCTGCCTGATGTGGTGGCGCTTTGGCCCACCGAAGGATGAACGGGAAACCGCCCGCCTGATTGCGGCGGCGCGGCAGGTGAAAAGATACTCGCGGTTCCAGTCACCAGCGGATGAGCAGCAGTTCATCATTGAGCTGCTGATTGAAGCCTGCGTGGAGTGCGATGTCTGTGTGTCCGCGCCCGTCGCTGAGCATCTGGCACACATTTGTCTGGCGCTATTCCACGCCGAGCCGTTTTGCTTTGATCCCGATACTATCCCCACCGTCTTGGATACGCTCGATGCGGGGGTGAAGCTACGAAAACGCCTGCGCGACGTTATCACCGTTTTGGAGCATGAAGCGCACTATCTGGCGATCTGGCGGCACAAATTGTTGGCGGTGTTGGTGGGGGTGCTTGGCGAGCTACCCGTCAATGCACTGGTTGATCCCGCTTCCGATGGCACAGTTGTCACCGCCCCCGTGTTGGAACCTGTGACGCCCCTCTATGCGCTGATGGACGAACTGCCCAGCACACTCACCAAGCTGATGGGCACCTTCTCGGACAGTGATGTGGTGGACACGCCGCTGTTTGCCGATCTGCGGCTCCAGTTTGAACGACGGCTCTGTGTGGCATCAGGGATCACATGGGAAGCGCGCCATGAGCGGAAGCGTCCACTGCTCCTGCCGTGGGATCAGACCAAACTGCCTGCTGGTGAACTGGCATCCCTCTATACTGACGATACGGTGTTCGCTGGGTTCTTTCATACCCCCGTACCGATCCCGATTCCTCTCGATGTGCGGTTTGAGCACACCCATATCCTCGGCGGTACAGGCCACGGCAAAACCCAACTGCTGCAACTCTTGATTATTGACGATGTGCACCGAGCACTGCGGGAGCGGCAATCGGTAGTGGTGATTGACCCCGATGGCACCCTCATCAAGACCCTCTCGCAGACAGACGTATTTGCTGATGGTCTCTTGGGGGAACGCACCATCTTCGTTGATCCGACCGATACCGAGCGCCCCGTGGCGCTCAACCTGTTTGATGTCTCCACGGTCGGTGCGGGCGATGCCCGCACCCGTGAGACCATCGAAAACAACACCATTGAGCTATTTGAATATTTCTTTGATGCCTTGCTCGGCAGTGAACTAACAGGGCGGCAGGCTACCTTGTTCCGCTATCTCGGTCTCCTCCTGATGCGGATACCTGATGGCAACATCCATACGCTCCGTGAACTGATGGAGGATGGCACCAAGTATCGTCCATACATGGAGCAGCTTGAGGGTAGTGCCAGCGCCTTCTTTGCTACACAGTTTTTCAGCAAGCAACTGGCCCCAACCAAGCAGCAGGTCTTGTCACGGCTCTGGGGTATCCTGTCCAACCGTTCCCTTGACCGCGTATTCTCAGCCACGAAGAACAGCGTGAACTTCGATGCCGCGCTGCAAGCTGGCTCCATCATCTTTGTGCATACTGCCAAGGAGAGCTTGGGTGAGGAAGGGTCAGCCGTCTTTGCCCGTATGATCGTGGCGTTACTCGGTCAGTCGCTGTTGCGGCGGGCCGCGATTGCTCCCACCGCCCGCACCCCCACCTTTATCTACCTTGATGAAGCGGAGGGGGTGGTAGATGAAACGCTGGTGCGGTTGTTGGCGCAGGTCCGCAAGCACAAAGGCGCGATCACGCTCGCGCACCAGCACCTCGATCAACTGCCCGTGAGCACCCGCGCAGGCGTGCTCGCCAATACCTCGATCAAGCTGGCAGGGGGTGTCTCCGCCAAGGATGCCAGTGCTCTGGCCGCTGAATACCGCACGACGACTGATTTCATCTTGGGACGACAGAAGGGACAGCAATTCAGCCAGTTTGCTCTGTTTGCCCGCAACATTACCCCCTCTGCTATGACCTTCAATGTGCCGTTGGGGTTTGTGGAGGGGTTCGACCGTTTATCACCGAGCGAGTATGACGCCCTCATCGAACACTCCCGCCAGTGCTATGGCAGCGGGCGGAGTGAGCCGCCACCCGACCCACCTGCTGCGCGACAAACAAGATGAGAATGGCGCGACAATCAGGATGAGAACGCGTCCGGGGACCGGGAGGCCGGAGGGCGTAGCCCGAAGGCATTTCGGTCTCCGGACGCAAATGGTCTTTCGCCTTGGCGGGGAAGCTATGGGTGATCGCGATGTGTCTGGTATCGAACGGCTTTTTCCTTTCGGGAGAGCCGTCTTGTGCCGGGCAGACACGTCAACGATCATCAGATGAGGCTTTACATGACATTGAGACGAACCCTGCCGCCGGTGACAGCGGCGGCTGCCTGCGCGTTCAGCCCGGCAACAGCATACAGGATCGAGAGCGACACCCGTTTGCCGTCGCAGAAGAAGGCGGCGCGCGGAAGGCGGCGTCCCGATCCGCTCGCGGAGATCTTCGACAGCGAGATCGTACCGCTGCTGGAGGCGGCTCCTGGAATCCGTGCCGTTGCGGTGTTCGAAGAAATGCAGCGGCGGCATCCCGAACTGCCCGATGGGGTGCGGCGGACGATGGAGCGGCGTATCAGGGCCTGGCGAGCACTGCGCGGTCCCGAGCGCGACGTGATCTTCCGCCAGGTACACGAACCCGGTCGGCTTGGCCTGTCCGATTTTACCGCCATGGGCGACCTCGGCGTCACCATCGCCGGTGAGAGGCTCGATCACCTGCTCTATCACTTCAGGCTCGCATGCTCGGGCTTCGAGCATGCTCATGTGATCCTGGGCGGCGAAAGCCATGTGGCGCTGGCCGAGGGATTGCAGAATGCGCTGTGGACGCTGGGCGGTGCGCCGCGGGAGCATCGCAGCGACAGCCTGTCGGCCGCGTTCCGCAACTTCACCCGCGATGCAAGGGAAGATCTCACCCGCCGCTATGATGCGCTGTGTGCGCATTACCGGATGCAGCCGACCCGCAACAATCGCGGCGTGGCGCACGAAAACGGCGCGATCGAAAGCCCGCATGCTCACCTGAAGGCCGCTGTTCGCGATGCATTGCTGCTGCGCGGATCGAATGACTTCGCCGATCTTACCGCCTACCGGCGCTTCATCGACGAGATTGTCGCGCGCAAAAATGCAAGGAACGCCAGGCGCATCGATGCCGAGCGGGCCGTGCTGCAGCCGCTGCCTGCAACCAGGACGACCGATTACGAGGAGATGCTGGTCGCGGTGACGTCCTCAGGCGGTTTTACGCTGCGCAAGGTCTTCTACACCGTTCCCTCGCGCCTGATCGGCCATCGGCTGCGGGTGCGTCTCTACGACGACCGGCTAGATCTCTTCCTGGGCGGAACCGCGCTGTTCACCCTGCCGCGTGGTCGCGCCGAAGCGAGCGGCAAGCATGGTCATGTCGTCGACTACCGCCATGTGATCCATGCGCTCCGGCGAAAACCCATGGCGCTCCTGGGGCTGGTCTACCGCGACCAGCTGTTCCCGCGTGAGGCTTATGCCCGGATGTTCGAGCGGCTGCGCGAGCGGCTTGCCGATCGCATGGCCTGCCGGACCATGGTCGAACTGCTCAGCCTGGCACATGAACGGGCCTGCGAGGCCGAACTGGCTGGCGTGCTCGCGGACCTGCTCGCTTCGCCCAACGGTATGCCCGAGATGGCGACGCTGCGTGCCCGGTTCGCACCAGATCCGGCCTCGTTGCCCGAAGTACGAATCGATGCGGTTCCGCTCGCCCTCTACGAAACGCTGCTCGACCAGCGCGTGGAGGAAATAGCATGATCCAGGCAATCGACACCACCAAGCTCACCCTCATGCTCAACGAGCTGCGTCTTCCGACGATCAAGCAGATGTGGCCGAGCTTCGCGGAACGGGCGGACAAGGAAGGCTGGCCGGCAGCTCGCTTCCTTGCCACTATCGCCGAACACGAGATCGCCGATCGCGACCGACGCCGCAGGGAGCGGCATCTCGCCGAAGCCAAGTTGCTCCCCGGAAAGACGCTCGACACGTTCGACTTCGATGCCGTGCCGATGATCTCCAAGGCGCAGGTTATGGCCATCTGTGCAGGCGATGGCTGGCTCGGCAACGGCGCCAATCTGATCCTGTTCGGACCACCCGGCGGGGGCAAATCGCATCTCTCCTCGGCGATCGGTCTGGCGCTCATCGAAAATGGCTGGCGGGTGCTGTTCGCCCGGACCTCCGATCTCGTCCAAAAGCTCCAGGTCGCACGCCGCGAACTGGCCCTCGAAAATGCGATCAACCGGCTCGACAGGTTCGATCTGCTCATCCTCGACGATCTTGCCTATGTCGCCAAGGATCAGGCCGAAACCTCAGTCCTGTTCGAGCTGATCAGCGCCAGATACGAACGGCGCTCGCTGCTTATCACCGCCAACCAGCCCTTCGGCGACTGGAACAAGGTCTTCCCCGATCCAGCCATGACGCTCGCCGCAGTGGATCGTCTCGTCCATCATGCGACCATCTTCGAAATGAACGTCGAGAGCTATCGCAGGCGCACCGCCATCGATCGCAAACAGCATGGCCCAGGCCGACCGGCAAAATCCGCCACGCCGAAAAACACAGCCATGTCGCTCAGCGACAATCAACCCGCAACATAGGGCTTGCCAGCGACAATCAAACACGACAAACAGCCCCTCGTCGCGATCATCGCTTCTCACCTTGATTGTCGCAACTTCTCATCCAGAATGTCGCGCTACA
>CAYOZY010000004.1:0-34046 GCA_964408525.1 uncultured Sphingobium sp.
TTCAGACACTGAAACCGCGTTCCTTCACATTATCGACACCTCGCGATTACTCCAGATTATCCGGGAAGACAATCGCGCCATCCTGCGCGCCGCCAGCGCTGCCTCCAAGGCGGCAGATTATATCCTCGCCTGTCGTGACACCGCATCGACTGGCCTTGATGTCGCTGGTGAGGACGAAGCCGACGGCTTCGAGCGAGAAGGGAGGTTGGCGGCATGAACCTGCTCACCCCCGAAATCCGCGCGGCCTTGCTCGCGAACATGCACGCGCGCCGCAATGCGCAGGCACAGGGCAAACGAGAGCCTGATCCGGTTCCCGTTGCCCGGTTCTTCAATCCGCTTGGCGCTGCCACCTGGCTTGCCACCGAACTCGACGAGGACGGCATCCTGTTCGGCCTTGCCGATCTCGGCCTTGGCTGCCCTGAACTCGGCAGCTTTTCGTTGCGGGAATTGCAGTCGCTGCGCCTCCCGTTCGGCCTTGGTATCGAGCGGGATATCCTCTTCGACACCGCGTTGCCCATATCGGCCTACGTCGCGGCGGCCCGTCAGGCCGGTTCGATCCTGGGCGCTGAAAAGCTGCTGAGGGAACGCGCCATGCCAGAAGGGTATGGCTGAAATCTGGTGGCCTGGCGGCCTGCCAGATCGCGGGTTGGTCCGCCTGCGGCGGCCCTAGAGGAAGAGGAAGGCATGGCCTTCGTGACGGGCTTGGAAGCCGAGAGAGTGTCTCGCGGCGGCCCGTCATGGAGACCTGCCATGGCCAAACAGCCTGCAAAAATTACCCTCAGCCCGTCGCGTGACATTCCCTTCGACCAGCTGATTCTGTCACAGTCCAATGTCCGCCGCGTGAAGGCCGGCGTGTCGATCCCCGAGCTTGCTGAGGATATCGCGCGCCGGACTCTGCTACAGAGTCTCAACGTGCGCCCGGTGCTTGATGCGGAAGGTCAGGAGACCGGCATCTTCGAAGTTCCTGCCGGTGGCCGACGCTACCGTGCCCTTGAACATTTGGTGAAACAGAAGCGCCTGGCGCGCACTGCTCCCATTCCCTGCATCGTCAAGGCGGCGGACAATGACGTCTCGGCGGAAGAAGACAGCTATGCCGAAAACGCGCACCGTGAGCAGTTGCATCCGCTCGACCAGTTCCGTGCCATGCAGGCCATGGTCGACAAGGGTAGCGCCGCCGAAGACATCGCCGCGCATTTCATGACCACGCCTGCTGTCGTCCGCCAGCGTCTCAAACTGGCGTCGGTCTCGCCCAAACTCCACGAAATCTATGCCGAAGACGGCATGTCGCTGGACCAGTTGATGGCGTTCACCGTGTCCGAAGATCATGAGCGCCAGGAGCAGGTATGGGAAATGCTCACCCATAGCTTCAACAAATCCGCCGCCTACATCCGCCAGCGCCTGACGGAAAACAGCGTCCGGGTTGCCGACAAGCGGGTGCGGTTCGTGTCCGTCGATGCCTATGTCGCAGCAGGCGGCGGCGTGATGCGCGACCTGTTCGAGGACGATGACGGGGGCTGGCTCACGGATCCCGCACTGCTCGACCGCTTGGTCGACGCGAAACTTGCCGCCGAGGGCAACCGCATTGGCACTGAAGGCTGGAAATGGGTGGCGACTGCCGTCGACCTGCCATGGAATGCGACCAACGGACACCGTGAGATCGTTGGCGCAGAATTGCCCATGACGGAGGCTGAGCAGGCAAGACTCACGGCGCTTCAGGCTGAAATCGAGCAGATCGAGACCGAATGGGCCGACGACCCCAACGTGCCGCAGGACGTCTATACGCGGATCGAAGGGCTTGAAACGGAAATCGGCCAGCTGGCCGACCGGCCCATGATTTTCGATCCTGCCGAAATGGCAATCGCCGGTGCCTTTGTGACGATCGAGGCGGATGGTTCGCTTTGCATTGAGCGGGGGTATGTCCGAGCCGAAGACGAACCGGTGGTGGAAGTGGGCGGCGAAGACGATGGCTCCGGGGTCGATCCCGTTTCGGGCGAGCCAATACCTGGGGCAAATCACAGCGGGACCGCACCAAGCGCCAGCGGTTCGGCGCCTACCGGAACTGAAGAAGAAGATGCCGACGATGACATCCTCAAGCCGTTGCCCGACCGGCTGGTTGCCGACCTGACCGCCTGGCGCACGCTCGCATTGCAGGATGCCTTTGCCCAAAGCCCCGCCACAGCCTTCGCGACGGTGCTGCACGCGCTCGTGCTCGACACCTTCTACAGCTACAGCCGCGAGAGCTGTCTGCAACTGTCGCTCAACCGGGTGTCCTTTGCCAATCCACCTGCAGGTCTGCGCGACAGTGCGCCCGCGCGGGCCATCGCCGAGCGCATGAAGCGCTGGGAGGAGCGGCTGCCGGAGTCCGACAAGAAACTTTGGGACGCGCTTGTGGCCTTCGACGCCGATGAGCAGGCCAGTCTGTTCGCCCATTGCACGTCGCTCGCGGTGAATGCTCAGGCCGAGATCGTCCCCAAATACGACAATGGCCGGGTGTCGACGCACAGCGTTGCACGCCGCATCGCTCACAGCCATGTCCTGGCGCATGCCGTTGGTCTTGATGTCGTGGCGGCAGGCTGGAAGCCCACAGTCGATGGCTATTTCCGCAGCGTGACCAAACCGCGGATCCTTGCCGATGTGACCGAAGCGCGCGGGGAGCAGTTCGCTGGCATGATCGATCACCTGAAAAAAGGTGACATGGCCCGCGAAGCGGAACGGCTGCTGGAAGATGCCCACTGGCTTCCAGAGCCGTTGCGCACGCCCGACGCCGACGGTGGTCATGGCGCTACGCCTGACGTTGATCGTGAAGGGCTCGAATTACCCGCGTTCCTTGATGATGACGAAGCGGCTTACGCGATCGCCGCCGAATGATCCGAACCGCGCGGGTTCAACATCCCGACTGTTTTTATCTCACTCAGGCCCGGCCATCGCGCCGGGCCGCCACTTTTTGAGGAGACCTCAAATGCGGAAAACCAGTGCTCCCTGGCCCTCCTGCGGAGGACGCCATGGCTGACTATTATTCACCAACGGTCGTGCAACCGGACATACCAGTCGCGGCGATGACCCCGCTCGAACGCCGTTTGCTGTGCGAACTGTTTGAACATGAGGGCAATGACCAAGCGGTCTACTTTTTCGCCAGCGATAATGTCGCCGACACGGCTTGGATCGCGACCGCTGAGCTGGTCGAATTGCTCGGTCAGGATAATGGCATGGTCAGTCGCATCGCTGACGTAGTGCGCGCGGAAATCGCCAAGGGTGATCTTGGCGAAGACGAGTTCGAGCTCGATTTCTCGATGATCGGCTATGACCTGATCTTCCAGGACATTGTCCGGCGATCGCCTGACCTTGACCATGTGCAGATCATCGCAGCGTGGACCTGCACGAAGATGCGGCCCGACGGCTTTGGCGGGATGGCGACCGTCATAACGGCTAACGAGGTCCATTCGATGTCGACCGCGTCCTACATCGAAGAGGTGATCGGGCGTTTGGGCGAGCCACCGCCCTCCGCCTGAAATTTCCTATCCAATCACCCCACGAAGCCCGGCCGTTGAGCCGGGCTTTCGCGTTTCAAGGAGACCTGAAAATGTCAGCGCAATACATCTACGACACCGCCCCCTTGGGCAGCCTCGTCCGTTTTTCGAACGGCGAGCCGCGCCCGCCTGAGCGTTTTCGCCGCAAACTTGCCGCTTGGAACAACGACAACGGCACCGGCCGGCTCGTTGAACGCTACCCCGGCCAGGTTACCGACAACTACCGTTCGCCGGCGCATTTCATGCTCCATCTGGCAACTTACGGCAGTCAGGGCGTCATCGTCATGACTGTGCGCCGCGCCTACAGCGTCGAAAGCCCGCTCAATTTCGAGATCATCGACACGCCAAAACCTGGTCAAGTCCGGGTCCTGACCACGTTCCGGGGTAAGGACGAATTGCGCCACCTCGCAGCCGACATGGCATCGGCGGAAGCATGGATGCGCGACAATCCCTATTCCGGGATGCGCGCCGAGATTGTGACCGAAGCTGATCTGGCCGTTCTGCCCTCTGAACTCAGGAGGGCGGCATGAGCGGCATCATCGTCGAACATGGCACGACCAGCGACGGCCTTATGGCCGCACGGGTCGATGGGCTCGCCTATATCGCCATTCCGCTCAAGGAAGGCTTCTCGATCGTGTCCGGCTGGAAGCTCAACCGGCCGATTGGCGAATGGTCCCGGTCAGATGTTTATTGTGCCGAAGGCGCCGTGGCTGATGAAGTCTCCTTCCGCGCCTATATTGCCGACATCGCGCTACATGTCCGCCAGCGCAACGCGCTCGGTCGCGTCGATACGATCCTGCGCGTTTCCACGCCTTGGGGCATGTCTCAATCGGCGACCATCTACGCTGAGGGGATCGTCTTTCATTCCACTGCCGGTCATGGCGGCTTCAAGCTCGACCGGGCGCGCAATGCGGGGATGAAGCCCGCGTTGCGACTATCTGGCGGCTGGTATGAAGAAGACGCCGAATGGGCGCTCGTCGCCGCAGGTTACCCGGACCTGTTCACCTACCGCGAACAGGCAATGGCAGACAGAGCGATGCGCGATTGGTATCCCGATGCTTGGGAGGCCGTCCATGGCCGCACGTTGTCAGCGGCGGAATCATTCACACGCGACCGCCAGCAGTTTGCCCGCCGTCACGAAAAGGACTGGGTGGTGATTTCTGCCGTTCGATCATCCGATCATCCTGGCATGGTAGAGGCGCTGGCCACCGTCGGAGGGGATCGGAATAGCCAAGAAACGCGACGATTTCTGGTGCGGGTCGAAGAATATGCGGCCGGACGCCATGGGTTTGTTATCATACCAGCGCGCCACCACGACGTTTGACGCGCAAGAATTTGCTAACGGCAAGATGTGCGGACAGACCAGAGCGGCAGGTTTTTAAGACTATGCCACTGCACCTTCAGATACTGTCGCGAATATACCGCGTTGCGCTGGTCGTGATCGTGGCGGCAGCTACCGAACGAGAACCATCCACCCTTCGAAGAGAAAATTTTGCATTCGGAACAAATTGAATGCGACGCGATCTGTCGCCTCTGCCCTCCATATTGCGAATCGCGATGAACAAGAGTCGCGTCAGTAATGGAGATATAGCATGAGCAAGGGTCGAAGCGGCGGCAGCTACCGCAGCGCGATCAGCGGGCGGTATGTCACCGCCAAACATGGCAAGGCCAGTCCGCATACGACCGTCCGCGAGAGCGCCGGTCCGAGCGGGAGTTCCGGTCCCCATTACCGCAGCGCCATTTCGGGACGGTACGTCACAACCGCGCACGGAAAGGCCAGCCCCCACACCACAACCAAGGAGAACTGATCATGGCGAAACGCTATGTGCGCGCCACCGGCAAGGACAGACAGGGCGACATCACACGGCTGTGCAATTCCGGCGAATATTGGTCGCCCCGTAGTAAGGCGGATGCGATCAGCGATATCGAACTCGGCTTGCATGAGTATTGGGTCAATTGGGCAAGCGCTCCGGAGACCAAGATCCGTGTGGTCAACGGACCAACCGGAAAATATCTCCGGACCGACCGCGACACCACGTCGCGCAACAATCTGGACGATCTGGCCGATTGCTGAGAGCGTCAATGCTGGCGGCTGGGTCTCGGCCGGAGCTGCGCGCTCCGGCCCCGGGGCTGGGTCACGGCATCGAGGGAAAGTCCGAGCGTCGATGCGTCGCGACCATCTGTACGAGTTCAGGCGGAGAGATCACCTCCACCGCATCGCCCCACATATAGAGATGCCAGCACATCTCGAGCAGGCCTGCGGCTCGAAACCGGACGACAAGCGAGCCATCCGGTTCTCGCTCCGTGGTCTGGGACGGGTGGAAAAGAAAGCCTTCGGCTCTGCTGACCGCTTTGGGGGCGAAGCGCCAAGCGACATCATGAATGCCGCCTTCCTGCTGGTAAGAACCGAAGCATCGCTCGGCATGCGCGTTTAAGTCGAACCCTTCCTTGCGCACGAAACTCTGGGGAAGAACGGTCGCCTCCTCGATAGCGTCGACCCGGAAATGCTGGATACCGCCGCCGGTCTTGCCCAGATCTATGGCGACGAGATAGCGCCGTGCCCCTAGCAACAGCCCGTGCGGCGCCACCACGCGCTCGCGCGCAACCTTGTCCTTCCAGCCGCGATAGAGGATGCGCAGCTGAGACGTGCCCTTGAGCGCGGTGGAGATAGCCACATCCACCGCCTCGCTCCCCAGCAGACGAGGGCCTGGGCGCGCGGCATGGCCCAGGGCCATGAGGAGCGCTTCCTCATCCGCTGCGAGGCGTCTGCTGCGGTCATCGGGAATGAGCGCGAGGATCTTGGCGTGGAGGCATCGCAATGCCTCGACCTGATTCTTCCCCGCGCCCTTGCCCAACATGTCGAGCGCAAGGGAAAGCGCCGCCATTTCCTCAGGCGTCGGCGCCAGCAACGGGGCCACCGATTTATAGGGCAGTTTCCAACGCGCTTTGTCCGATTCGTCGTCCTTCACTTTCTCCAGTTCGGGAAAACATTGCCCGAGCGCCCGGATCACGCGCTGCGCCGTGCGATAATCTCGTTCGAGGATTTCCTCGATCTCGGCCAGACTGACCCCTCGCATAGAGGCGGCCCTTGCCGCGACCGTCAGCAAGTCAATTGCATTACGATAAGAAATAATAACCTCCCTCCGGAAGCGACAACTTCTGTCGTGTATCACCATCATGCTCGTATGCCATGACGAGTCGAGCAGATCTTGCGACGTATCGGGAGGAACAGGGATGTTGAGGTATGGCGGGCAAACGCTCTATTCAGCGAGCGACCTGGTGAACTTCATGGGCTGCGCGCACGCCACGGTACTCGATGTCGGCAACCTCGTCGCGCCGGCCAGCTTCGCGCCAGACGATGAAAATGCGGTCCTGCTCCAGGAAAAGGGCATCGAGCATGAGCGCGCCTATTTGGAGACGCTTCGCGCGGCGGGGCGCTCGATAGCCGAGATTTCAAGCGACGGGACGTTGGAGCGCCGGGCGCAGGCGACGCTCGAGGCCATGCAAGCGGGCTATGATGTCGTCTATCAGGGCGCATTTCTGATAGGCCAATGGCATGGCTATTCCGATTTCCTGCTCAAGCGCGACGATATCTCTTCGTCGTTCGGCGATTTCGCCTATGACGTGGCCGATACCAAGCTCGCCCGCTCGGCCAAACCCAAGCATGTGCTCCAGCTCTGCGTCTATGCCGATATGCTACGTGCGGTGCAGGGAGTTGCGCCGCCGTCAATGCATGTCGTGCTGGGCAGCGGTGAAATCGTCACGCTGCCCACCTCATCGCTCATCCATTATTTCTCGATCGCGCGCGATCGCTTCGAGCACTTCGCAGCCGCTGTCCCGGAAAACTCAGCTGGCGATCCCTGCGGCCATTGCACCTTCTGCCGCTGGTCTGACCGCTGCACCGCCGAATGGGAAGCGGCGGATCACCTCTCGATCGTTGCCGGCATGGGGCGCAGTCACCGATCAGCGCTGCGTCAGGCCGGGATCGACAGCATAGGCGCCCTTGCGGCTCTGCCCGGCGACACGAAAATCCCCGGCATGCAAGCCGGAACCGTCGCGAAGCTCTCGGCCCAGGCGCGTCTGCAGGCTCACCAACGCCAGACCGGCGAGGGACGCATCGAGCGCCTCGAGGCTGTGCCGGGGCGCGGCTTCGCGCGGCTGCCGCAGCCGGACGAGGGCGACATGTTCTTCGACATGGAAGGCGACCCGCTGTTCGAAGGCGGCCTCGAATATCTGTTCGGCCTTGTAGCCTTGGACCAAGGCGAGGATCGCTTCCACGCCTTCTGGGCGCATGACCGGGAGAACGAGAAGATCGCGTTCGAACAGGCGATCGACTTCATGACCGCGCGGTTGGCGCGCCATCCCCTCGCGCATATCTATCACTATGCGTCCTACGAAGAAACGGCGCTCAAGCGCCTCGCCATGTATCATGGGACGCGCGAACAGGAGGTCGACGATCTGCTGCGCGGCGACCGGCTGGTCGATCTTTACAAGGTTGTGGCGGAGGCAATACGCACCTCCGAACCCCGCTATTCTATCAAGAATATGGAAGCCTTCTATCTCCCCGGAGGACGGCAGGGCGCCGTCAAGACGGCTGGAGACAGCATTGTGATCTACGAGCGCTGGCGCCGCGTGGGCGGCGACGCACTTCTCGCGGAAATCGCGGACTATAACGAAATCGACTGCCGCTCGACCCGGTTGTGCCGTGACTGGCTCCTGTCATTGCGGCCGAATGACGCGCCTTGGTTTACCGGGCGGACCTTGGCCCCCGCGGATCCGGTAAAGGTCGCCGCGCGTGAGGAAGCCGACGAACGCACCCGCCAATTGGCTCAGGCCCTGATCGCCGCTGAAGAAGCCCCCTGGCGCCGGTTGCTGGTCGACCTGCTCGAATTTCACCGGCGCGAGGCCAAGCCCAGCTGGTGGGCGATGTTCGCTCGGCAGGAGATGGACGCGGATGCGCTCCTTGACGATGCCGAGTGTCTGGCCGACCTCCAGCCCCACCCCACGCTGCGCCCATGGGCAGACAAGAAGTCGGTCGTCTATCCGTTCACCTTTCCGCCGCAGGACTTCAAGATGAAAGTAGGCGACAAACCGTTGCGCTCCGGCACGCTGGAGCCCGCAGGCGAGATCATGTCGCTCGACGAGGATGCGGGCATGATCGAATTGAAGCTCGGTCCAAGCCGTTCGACGATCGAACCCGGCACCGCGCTCATTCCCGAAGGCCCGGTGGGTGACAAGGTATTGCGCGCCGCGGTGCACCGCTATGCCCAGAGCGTGGCGATCGGCGAGAAGCGCTATGCTGCCGTCACTGCGATCCTCCGTCGAGAGCGACCCAAGCTCGCAGTGCGCGCATCAGGCCAGGCGATCGTGCCGGAAGGCATGGACGCAACCGATGGGGCGATTGAGGCGCTAAGCTTGCTCGACGACAGCTATCTGCTCGTTCAGGGGCCGCCTGGTGCCGGCAAGACCTACACGTCGGCGGAAGCGATCGTCGCGCTGCTGGCTGCGGGCAAACGCATCGGCGTGGCCTCCAATTCGCACAAGGCAATCAACAATCTGCTGAAGGATGTCGAAGCGAAGACGTCCGCGCGCGGTTTGCGCTATCGCGGCATGAAGAAATCGTCGCGTGAGGACCAGATTCTCGGCTCGGACGGCTGGATCGACGACGTTGTGGGCGGCAGCGGAAGCGGCGTATCCCCGCACCATCAGCTCGTTGCTGGCACGGCCTGGCTGTTTGCCCGTGAGGATCTCGACAGCGCGCTCGACTATCTGTTCGTCGACGAGGCCGGTCAGGTAAGCCTCGCCAATATCATCGCGATGGGAACGGCGGCACGCAACATCGTGCTGGTCGGCGATCAAATGCAGCTGTCGCAGCCGATCAAGGGGACGCATCCAGGCGGCAGCGGTCGATCGGCCCTCGAGCATCTACTGGAGGGACATGCGACTGTGCCTACAGATCAAGGCGTATTCCTTCCCATCTCCCGCCGCATGCATCCCGACCTCTGCGGCTTCATCTCCAGCGCTGTCTACGAAGGACGCCTAGAGGCAGAGGCGACCACCACACGGCAATGCATCAACGTGGATGTAGCGGCAGATCCGGCGGCACTGGCCGCCACGGGCCTGCGTTTCGTCGAAGTCGACCATGACGGCCGCACGCAGCGATCTCCAGAGGAAGCCGAGCGGCTCGCGATCACTTATCGCGCCTTACTTGGGACAAGCTGGACCGATCGGCACGGCGAACGCCATGAGATCGGCACCCAGGACATATTGGTCGTGTCGCCTTATAACATGCAGGTCGAGCTGCTGCGGCGCACGTTGCCCGAAGGCGCACGAGTTGGAACAGTCGACAAGTTTCAGGGCCAAGAAGCGCCGGTCGTGCTGATCTCGATGGCCACTTCGTCAGGCGACGATCTCCCCCGAAACATCGAATTTCTCTATAGCCGCAATCGCCTGAACGTCGCGATCAGCCGCGCGCGCTGCCTAGCGGTGATCTTCGCCAATGCTAGGCTGCTCGAAATTCCCTGCTCGACGATCGCGCAAATGGAACTGGTGGATGGCCTCTGTTGGGCTAAGCAGTTCGCCAACAAGCAGCGGAATGAGACTAGAACGTCAGTGGCGATCAGATCGGTTACCGGACTCCCAGCAAACCCTACGGCGAAGTAGGTGAACTTCACCGCAGGGCAAAATTATTGGCGGAAAAACTTCCGGTAGATGGCCTCGAGCCAACTAAGGATGCGTTGGACCAAGCCGTTTCCGGACGGCGGCAACGGCTTGGGCTCTGGTATGCCCGAAGGCAGCGCCGTTGGAGCAGGAGGCCGCTTGAGCCTGCGATCTCGCTCCCGCCCCGACTCGATCACACCGCGAGACATCCTGCCAGCCCAGAGGATCTTGCCCTGCTCGATCACATAGTGTGAAGCGCAAGCGAAGTCGTGATTGCCGATCGAAGGCCAGATCGATGCCGTACCCCCTTCCATCGTCAGTTGATATTCGGTGCGCACGAGAGGTGTGGACACTTCTTCCCCGCACCCACATGCACAATTATGCAGGGCGACGCAGCATTCCTCCGAGACATACAGGATACCATCTTCGAGAATCTCGGGTATCTCATCTACGAAGACAGTTTTCAGACTATCGAGCCGCGCCATTATGCAGCCCTGTTCGAGATGTTGTTGCCCTCGATCATGTACACCGAGTTCACCTCGTTCCGCTCGTCGCGAAAATAGTTCAACCATCGCTTCCATCGCATAATCGCCATGATGGCGTTGAGTGAATTGACAGCCGCGATCTGAATATCTGTCCGGTATAGGTCGTCGTCGTCCTTGTCATCGCCGAACGGCAGCAGCCGTTCGACCTCGGACCAGGCCATGCCGGGGCGGACGAAGGTAGCGCGGGCGCAGCCATCGAGACAATCTCCTTCCAGTCCTACCCCAATTCCTGTGTCAACGAAGGGTATCTCCAGCCGAAGCAGTCCCTCGGCTATCTCACGGCGTGAAGACCCCTTATCAATGCAGACGAATACGAAGTCGAAGCCTGCTAGGTCATCCACATTCGCCGCCGTCACCCGAACTGGATGCGGGGTGATGCCGATATGCATCCGGGCATAGACCTGTGCGTAATAATCGACCTTATACGGAAAGTCCTTGAGCAGTTCCGGCTCCGGTGCGCCAGGCGAGCGGAATAGATTGTGGTTCAAGAGCTGGTCGCCATCATAAAGATGGATTTCAGTCACCCAAGTCTTCGCTAGCAAGTCGAGCAGAAACGATCCTGTTCCACCCAGGCCAATGATGGCGACCCGCCCCTTCAGCTTGTGGTTCACGCCGCCGATTCGATAGCGGGCCGAGGCCGAATCGGGAATTGCGAAGGGGCTATCGTCATTTGCGATCATCGCCTTCCCATGGGTCCGGGCGTTGGCCGTCCGATCGAGAGACCGGGCGGCGCCGCCGATAAGGCGCTCATAGGCGGTCACCTTATCGTAGATATTTTCGTACCGGTTGGTGACCTCGGGCTTGGAAGAGAGATAGTGATCCACGTCCATCTCGCCGCAGCGCTGCTTCTGGGAATTATTGATGATGTTCCCCATAGGGGCGCCGTTTCGATGGCACGGCGTCCCGCCAGCGAAATACATCGTATGATCGCCCTGCGGCGTTGCCGTGAGGCCGATACCGTCGAGCGACAGGGCGCAGGTTAGCACGCCCCTTGCCAAATTCCCGTCAGCCGTGACGTGCGGAACGCTCCGCACGATCAAGTGGCTGTTGCGCACCTCGATTTCAAAGCCCTCGTCAGCGAGGCGCTTGAGATGGGGATCACGACTTATCAGAGCGGCGGACATTGAAGACCATCCCTTTCTTCACCTGAATGGTCTCGCCTTCAACGAGATCGCCCTCGGCACCATGGACGCCGTGGAGAAAGGTGATCGTGTAGTTGAAGTTCTCAAAGTCGGGGTTGGGGTATGCGATCGCCGCGATCTCGCGGTAGCTGTGTGGGCGCTTTTCCACGGTCCTGGGGCGTCCATTGACCTTGATGGTTACCATCTTGGGTTCACGGCTACGGATCCGTTCGACCCCGGTACCATCCAGCGTCACTTCACCATCGCTGGGGAGGACCGCATCGCCAGCGCTGTCCAAGATGAGCTCAAGCTCTTCGTCGATCTCGCCAAAGCGATAAATATCGGAGGCGAGGATCGTCGGGGAACCCCATTCCCAGCCCCGCTCGTTGACTGTGAAGTTGTAGGTGCGGTCGCTGGTGAACGAGAGGAAGACGGCGATCTCGCCGTTGGCGAACTTGACCTCCTCCTCAATGCTGATCGAGCGGGCGAAGCCGCCTGCAATCTGGATCAGAACGAAATCACTGGCAGGTTCCAGCCCCGCAATCTCGCGGATCTGGCTACCATCCAAGACTTTGTCTTCGGTGCCATGAAGGGCACCGTTGACGGAAAACTGAAATTTGTCGTGACCCTTGGCCATAACGGTGCTCCAAATTCTGCTGACTCTTGATCCCGAATCCACCATGGACTAGTATCGTCCTCGAGTCCCGATGTGGACTATCTATATCGGGACTATTTTGCGTTTCAAGTCCAAATGTGGATGAAAGGGAGAATTATGCGTGGTTAAGCTCAAACCCACCGCCCAAGCGGGCGAGGGGCAATCTGCGATTCCGGCGGCAATGGAGGCATTCCAGGGGCTGGCGGATTTATGGCAGCTGTCGACTGAGGACCAGTTGCTACTGCTTGGATCACCCGGCCGATCGACCTTTTTCAAATGGAAGAAGGATGGCGGATCGCTCCCGCGCGACACGGTTGAACGGATTTCCCACCTTCTAGCGATTCATAAGGCGCTCGAGATTTTGTTACCCGAAACCCGCGCCGCCGATGGTTGGATTCGCCGGCCCAACGCTCAGTTCAACGGGCAAAGCGCCCTTGATGTCATGCGTGGCGGCCAGGTGATAGATATCTATCGCGTGAGGCAATATGTGGATGCGCAACGTGGCGGATGAATTTGTGACCGAAGATATCGACAAGCTCTTCTTCACACTCATTCCATCGCGCTTTCCGACGATCGACGTTTTCGCGCGCGTCGCAAATGATCGCAGCAGTGAGCTGGCTGAGATTGAGTCGCTCACCAATCCGCGCCTAAGGGAACGCGACCGTATCATGAACGGTGCTCAGGTGGTGGACGACAACGGCTCCCTTCTGCAAAACTGGAACCATGCGCCATTTACTTATCCTAACCCGGACGGGACGCGTTTTTTCGACGCAGATCGTCCCGCACTTGAGCTAGCTGCCGACATGCAGACAGCCTTGGCGATCTCGATACGAAGGCGCGAGACATTCCTCAGCAAGACAGGTGAAGCGCCAATCGGCTTGGAAATGCGTGAGCTCTCGCGGCGCGTGAAGGGACGGTTTGCGAACGGCCTTGATTGGGATCCCCAACTTGACTTTGACGAACGCCGTCATCGGGGGCGCCTGATTGCCGACGCAGGCTTTGATGGGGTAGTCTTCAGACCTGTGGAACGACCGTCAGGATTATGCGTAAGCGTGCTCAAGGGGCATGTTTTGGAGCGCGCCGTTCAGCGCGATCACTTCAAATTTGTTTGGGATGGTAGCCGCGTGAGCACGGTCTACTCGTTTGGTTCCGGCGTCCAATATTCCCCGAAGGACTTGTGCGGGATAGACCAAGTTCTTGCGGCCTAACCAAGATGCGATGGATTGATTAGGCAGTCCTGATAACCCTGTTCCTAAAATGCTTCCCGTGAGAATGCGGAGGAATACGGCAAAGATAGAATCCGACTGGAACTGGACGACGACTAACCGGCCATTTCAACCAACGACCGGTTTGAACGGCATGATCTACTGCCACGAAAGGCTGATCTGTCAGCGAATAATTCCGCAAAATGCTACTCCCCTCTTGTTGGCCACACACAATTTTCGGCAACCCGACGGAGTAGGATCTTCGAATTAGAGCAAGAGCCTTGCCGGGAGCGGGCGAACCGCCCGGGTTTGAGAGAGAGTGTCCGGGCGTGATCCGCCCTTTCTGCTCTCCCGGAGATCCCACCAATGGCCCAAATCCTTACGGACGCAGCGCTTGGCGCTGCACCGCTCGCCCCGCATTGCGCATTTGATGAGCGTGCGCGTGCGCTGCTGACCGCAGCAACCTCGCTTCTACCCCTGCTCGAAATCGGGCGGCCCGTTGAATCCGCACATTTGCGCGATGCGATGTCGGCAGCCTTTGGCGGCACCGATGCTGAAGGCGCATGGGATTGGAAGAGCGCCTACGATGCCTGCGAGGTTGCTCAAATCCTTTTCCTGCGCCGTTTTGGCCCGGCAATCTTGTCGCGCAGTGGCTCCCGATCTCACTCCCTTGCGCTGATTGAGCGGGTATCCGCCCTCATGCCGACCCACACCCGGCGCTCTGAAACCAGCCAGGCCTTGCAACAATATTCGACGCCTGCTGGCCTGTCCTTCGTGGCTGTCGTCGCTGCTTCGATTGGCGCAGGCGAAACTGTGCTCGAACCTTCTACTGGTACAGGCATGTTGGCGATTCAGGCCGAACTGGCCGGTGCACAGCTCGTGCTGAATGAACTCGCTGAAGGCCGGGCATCGCTGCTGTCGCACTTGTTCTCAGGCGTGACCGTCAGCGGACACGACGCCGCGGCGATTGATGATCGCATGCCCATTTCGGCGCGCCCAAGCGTCATCCTGATGAACCCGCCATTTTCGGCAGTCGCGCATGTTGAGCGGACAATGAAGGACGCCGCGCTTCGCCACATCGCTTCCGCGCTGGCCCGGCTCGAGAATGGGGGCCGGCTGGTGGTCATTACCGGCGCTGGCTGTTCTCCTGATGCTCCAGCATGGCGCGATGCTTTCATCCGGTTGCAGGGGACCGGACGTGTGGTCTTCACCGCCGCCATCGACGGCAAGGTCTATCGCAAGCACGGCACGACGATCGACACGCGATTGACGGTGATCGACAAGCTGCCCGCTTCCGATCCCACGACTTTCATTCCGAGCGCAGGGACCGCTCCTGATACCGCGACCTTGCTCAAATGGGTCGAAGCGCAGGTGCCGCCGCGCGGACCGATTGCCCCATTGCCCGGCGCAGGACTGCACTGCGCTTCTTCGTCGCCCGTGAACCGCGCGGTTGCTCGGACTGCCCCGATCAATCCCTTGGTCGATGCCAATGCGCCTGAACTCAGCTATTCGACAGCTGACTGGTCTCCGCCCGAAGGGCAACTCGGTGACAGCATCTATGAACGATATGGACTTCAATCGGTCGTCATTCCCGGCGCATTGCCGCACCCGACGCCGCTGGTTCAATCTGCGTCAATGGCCTCGGTGGCGCCGCCGAAACCAACCTATCGCCCGCACTTGCCCGAGCACCTGTTGGGTGACGGCGTGTTGTCCGACGCGCAGATGGAATCCGTAATCTACGCTGGCGAGGCCCATTCCGGGCATCTGGCAGGGGCCTGGACCGTTGACGAAACATGGGATCTCGTCTCGGCGGCCGCTGAGGAAAACGATGCTGCTATCCGTTTCCGCCGCGGCTGGTTTCTGGGTGACGGCACGGGTGCGGGCAAAGGCCGTCAGGTCGCAGGCATTATTCTCGACAACTGGCTCAAAGGCCGCCGCCGTTCGCTCTGGGTTTCGGTATCAGACCGCCTACTTGAGGATGCTCAGCGCGACTGGTCGGCTTTGGGGCAGGAACGACTGCTGGTGACACCCTTGTCGCGCTACCGTCAGGGCACGCCCATCAAGCTGGCGGAAGGAATCTTGTTCACGACCTATGCGACGCTGCGTTCGCAGGAGCGGGGCGGTAAAGCGAGCCGGGTCCAGCAGATCGTCGAATGGCTTGGCCGTGACTTTGACGGTGTCATCATCTTTGACGAGGCCCACGCCATGGCCAATGCCGCAGGCGGCAAGGGCGCGCGCGGCGATGTCTCAGCCTCGCAGCAGGGTCGGGCGGGCCTGCGGCTGCAACATGCCCTGCCCAATGCCCGCATCGTCTATGTCTCGGCCACCGGTGCCACGACGGTGCAGAACCTCGCCTATGCCCAGCGGCTCGGGCTATGGGGCGGCGAAGACTTCCCTTTCGCCTCACGCGCCGACTTCGTGGCTGCGATTGAGGATGGCGGCGTCGCAGCCATGGAGGTGCTGGCCCGCGATCTGAAGGCACTCGGCCTCTACGCTGCCCGTTCCTTGTCATTCGACGGCGTCGAATATGACCTGCTCGAGCACCAACTGACCCCCGAGCAAGTGCGGATTTACGATTCCTATGCCGGGGCATTTCAGGTCATTCATGCCCATCTCGATGCGGCGCTCGAAGCGTCCGGCGTTACCAGTGCATCCCATGGGACCTTAAACGCACCGGCCCGGTCGGCAGCGCGATCAGCTTTCGAAAGCGCCAAGCAGCGTTTCTTCAATCACCTGATCACCGCAATGCAGACGCCAAGCACCATTCAGGCGATGCGGCACGATCTTGAGGCCGGTCACGCCTGTGTCGTACAAATCGTATCGACGGGCGAAGCGTTGCAGGAACGCCGTCTTGCCGAAATCCCAACCGACGAATGGGATGACGTTTCCGTAGACATCACGCCGCGTGAATATGTGCTCGACTATCTCGCGCACAGTTTTCCTGTGCAGCTCTATGAGTCGTTCACCGACAGCGAGGGCAATCTTGCCTCGCGGCCTGCTTTTGATGCCGACGGCAATCCCATCCTCAACCGCGAAGCCTGCCGAGCCCGTAATGCCATGCTCGAGCGGCTTGCCGCTTTGCCGCCTGTGCCCGGTGCGCTTGACCAGATTGTCCAGCATTTCGGGAGCGATGCGGTTGCCGAGGTGACCGGACGTTCCCGTCGCATTGTGCCCCGCGCCAACAGCGATGGTTCGGTGCGCTTCGCCGTCGAAAACCGGCCCGCTTCAGCCAATATTGCTGAAACCCATGCGTTCATGGATGACAAGAAGCACATCCTCGTCTTCTCCGAAGCTGGCGGCACGGGCAGGTCCTATCATGCCGACTTGGGCGTGAAGAACCAGCGCCGCCGCGTCCACTACCTGCTAGAAGCAGGATGGAAGGCCGACACCGCCATCCAGGGCTTTGGCCGCACCAATCGCACCAATCAGAAGCAGCCACCGCTGTTCCGCCCGGTATCGACTGACGTGAAGGCGCAGAAGCGGTTCATCTCGACGATCGCCCGAAGGCTCGACAGTCTTGGAGCGATCACGCGCGGCCAGCGGCAAACCGGCGGCCAGAACATGTTCAGCGCCAGCGACAATCTGGAATCCTACTATGCCCGCGATGCCCTGCGCCAGCTTTACCAATTGCTGGTGCGCGGCAAGATCGATGGCTGTTCGCTCGGGCAATTCGAAACAGCCACCGGCCTGTCGCTGCTCGACAGTGACGGCGGGCTCAAGGACGAGCTTCCGCCCATCACGACCTTCCTCAACCGGATGCTGGCGCTCACCATTTCCATGCAGAACATCCTGTTCGAGGCCTTCGAGGGTCTGCTGACGGCCCGGGTCGAAGGCGCAATCGCCAGCGGGACCTATGAAATGGGCCTCGAAACCCTGCGCGCCGAGAGCTTCTCGGTCTCCGACCGCAAAACCATCTACACCCATCCCGGCACCGGAGCTGTGACCCACCTCCTGACCATTGAACGCAAAGACCGGATCGAGCCAGTTGTGCTCGAGCGGGCGCTGACCATGGCAGTGGATCGCGATGCCGAACTCGTGATCAACACCCGCTCCGGGCGCGCGGCAGTCAAATTACGCGCGCGCAGTCTGATCGACGATGATGGCGGCATTCACCCGCGCATCCGCCTCGTCCGGCCTTTGGAGGCGACCAATATTCTCGCCGAGGTGTTCGCGACCAGCCATTGGGAGCCGGTGGACCGTGAACGGTTCAGCGAAGTCTGGCAGACCGAACTTGCCGACTTGCCCGAGTTCGAAACCTCGACCCTGCACATGGTGTCCGGCCTGCTGCTGCCGATCTGGCGGCGGCTCCCCAATGAATCGACCCGCGTCTACCGCCTGCAAACCGATGCTGGCGAGCGCGTCATCGGTCGCAAGGTTTCGCCCGCCTGGGTTGCCACAGTAATCGATCAGGACAAGGCGGCCGTCGTGCCTGCCGACGCTTGGGCGATGCTGTGTGCCGGAGATGCCAAACTGCATCTGGCCGAAGATCAGACGCTCGCTCGCGTCCGCGCCATGAATGACTGGCGGATCGAACTGACCGGCTTCAACGATCTTGGCATCGAGCGATTGAAGGCAATGGGCTTGATCTCCGAGATCGTCTCGTGGAAACTCAAGCTCTACATACCGACAGGGGCTGTCGGGGTGGATGTGCTCGCCAAGCTACTGGACCGGTTTCCGATCCAGCGGATTGCGGCACGAAAAGCCGCCTGAAGGAGCCCCGCATGGACAGTCCCGCCACCGATATCGCCCGCCGCCTTGCCGCCTCAGCCGAGGCGGTCTGCCGCCGTTACCTGTCCAATGGTCGCCGAGAAGGCCGCTACTGGCTGGTCGGCGACGTTCACAATTCGCCGGGTCGCAGTCTCTACGTCAGATTGTCGGCCACGGCTGAGAGCCGGGGAGGTGCAGGCAAATGGACAGACGCGCAAAGCGGCGACCATGGCGATCTTCTCGACATCATCGCCGCAAGCTGTGCCCACCAGACCATGCGCGAAACGCTCGACGAAGCCCGCCAATTCCTGAGTCTGCCGCCGCCTGATGAGTCCAAACCCCGAAACCCTACCATACGCAAAGCGCCGACCGGCACACCAGAAGCCG
Organism: uncultured Sphingobium sp.; assembly: GCA_964408525.1. Classification (GTDB taxonomy): domain Bacteria; phylum Pseudomonadota; class Alphaproteobacteria; order Sphingomonadales; family Sphingomonadaceae; genus Sphingobium. The sequence goes on from CAYOZY010000004.1 coordinate 18,808, forward strand.
CACGGCGCCTATGGGCCGCCTCAAAGCCGATCACGAACAGCATCGCAGCGCGTTACCTTGGTCGCCGGTCGATCATCGATCTTTCCGGCATTGATCAACTGCGTTTCCATCCGCGCTGTTACTATCGGCCTGCTGAAGATGATGTCTCTGGTGTGCGGGAGGCATGGCCCGCCATGATCGCTGCAGTCACCGACAATGAGGGCACTATCACGGGGGTTCACCGCACTTGGCTTGATCCACAATCCTACGACAAAGCCGCTGTCGCATATCCACGTCGCGCCATGGGGAACTTGCTCGGCTCGGGCGTCCGGTTCGGCAAAGCGGGTGGTGTCATGGTAGCCGGTGAAGGCCTCGAAACCCTGCTGTCGCTGCGACAGGTGATGCCATCCATGGCGATGATCGCAGGGCTATCGGCCGCCCACCTCGCTGCCATCCAGTTCCCTGCTGCGCTGCACTGCCTCTATGTCGCGCGCGATGATGATCCAGCCGGGGCAACGGCATTGTCGACCTTGACCGAGCGATGTGAACCGTTGGGCATTGCGGTCATACCGCTTGAACCCCGGCTCGACGATTTCAACAGCGACCTTACAGCCTATGGCCACGAGCGGTTGGCAGCGGCCATTCGGGTGCAGCTCAGCGCCGCCGATGCCGTGCGGTTTCTCAAAGAGTGAGCGAAGCTGGCCGGTAAGCGGGGGATTTCCGGGGCAGTGGGGCGCATGGCCGCCTCTCCCGGTCCTTGAAGGTCGCCACGCCCTCGGCCTTCGGGAGGGGGCGACTGCGGCAGCGAACACGGGCACCGCAATGGCTGCGCTGCGGCTATTTTCCGCCGGGGCTGCGCCCCTTTGCATCGCGAAACAAAATTGCCTTGCTTCGCCATCCTCCGCTGGCGCTCCGGCCGCGCGGTTCCGCTCGGTGCAGGCCCATGCCCGCCGCCGCTGGTCGTCGCCACGAAGGCCGCGAGAGGCGCGGCTCAGGACACGGAGACCATCATGGCAAGCGCCCCAGATCTTCCCCTTGAAGACACCACCCCCGAACTCGGCTCAACCGCCTATCTCCTTCAGGAAATGCAGCTCTACGGCTATCGGCCCTTCGAGGACGAACCCGATGGCAGGCCGTTACCCGACGCTCGCCTTGCCGGTGGCGCAGTTGCCGACATGTTCGACGGGCTAGTCTCGGCCTTGATCGACACCCGCATTGAACCCGATCTCGAAGACCTGCTCTGGAACCTCGTCAACATCTTCCACCGCGCCGGCGAGCGGGTCGAACGCGATCTTGACGACAATGAACAGGCGCAAAAACGCCTTCAGCGCGAACAGGATGGCAGCGAAGTGCGCTCGGTCGAACTTGAGCGCCAGATCGCCGAGGGAATCTCACTCATCGAACGCCGCGACACGATGGAATTCTTCCGCGAAGCCGCCGCCGATCAATTCCGCATCCACGCCCGCAAGGCCTGGACGCCCCGCACCGGATCCCGCGTCAACCGCAAGGCCATGACCTCAGCCATCATCGACAGCCGCGATTTCCTCAACAAACGCGCCAGAGAGAATGCTCGTGTGTTGTTGCCCGAAGGCACCCGCATTGCCTTCACAGGTGGCCCCGATTGCAACGATCACTCGGCGATCTGGGATGTCCTCGACCGGGTTCATGGGCGTCATGCCGACATGGTCCTGTTGCATGGAGCAACGCCCACCGGTGCCGAACGCGCCGCCGCTTGCTGGGCCGATACGCGCCGAGTTCCACAAGTCGCCTTCCGGCCTGACTGGAACCGACACAAGAAGGCCGCTCCGTTCAAGCGCAACGACCGTATGCTCGAAGCTCTGCCAGTAGGTCTGGTCGTATTTCCGGGCACCGGCATCCAAGACAATTTGGCTGACAAGGCGCGCAAGATGGGCATTCCGCTCTGGGACTTCCGCGAGAAGCGGTGAGACCGTCAAACTCATGCAAACCAATTTGAGCATTGTCGGCTGCCGACCAACTCACGCCATTCAGAGATCGAAGTCCGAATGCCGGGTTGCGCCAAAACCAGCCATCCGGGTTTAGTGGTGCCAAGGTCACTTTCGCGGCCAGTCCGCCAAAGTGGCTTCCCTCAATCATCCTCGCGTTCGCCACCTCCGCCTTCGCCAGACGTACTTTTATGGCAACGGGCACAATTTTCGATGTTACGAATGCCTTCTTCTGCGTGCTCGGCCCGGATCTGGTCAGGCTGATGTTCGTGACAGCCGTAGCAGGTGTAGCGCTTGAAATTGCCGCCGACATGGCAGGTAGCGCAAGCAGTCTTGTGTGGCCCGGTCAGTGCGAAGAAACGCGCATGATCGAAGCTCGCCGGTCTCCATGCAGTTTGCGTGTGGCACTGCGCGCAATTGTTGCCTGCTTGAGCATGAACCGCAGTCAACGGCGCGCGGTGGCATGCTGCGCACTGGCCACGAACGTCTGATCGCAACAAATCGTGCGCGAAGGTCGTTTTTGGCGCCCCTGCCAGTTGCGGGCCGCCGTGGCCAGTATGACAGGCCATGCAATTGGTCTGCGATAGCGCCTGATGAAAAGCAATACCCCGCAGGCGCTTGGCGATCAGTACGCCTTTGGTGGTCCGGATGCCGATGTCCGCGATCTGGTGGCATGCTACGCAGCGATCTGGCGATGCTCCCTGGAACGGCGTGTGGCAGGCAAAGCAATCGCCCGAAACTTCGGCATGGGCGGGGATTAGCGGTCCTGGTGCGACCATCATCTGCGGCCTCGCGAAGACGCCAGCAATTATGGCGCAAAGACCGATGGCGATCAGGATGAGTCCGTGGCGCTGTTTCATTTCCAACTCCAGAACAGGAAAATGGCAATGATGTGCGCCAGAGCTAGGACAGCGAACGCCAGCGTGATCGGCACGTGAATAACCCGCCACTGCTTGACCGCGCGATAGGTCAGGCTGTCCCAATGGGTCCGTTCTTCAACGTCTGCGGGTGACAGCCCCTCCGCCAGCAGCCGGGATCGTGTGGCTCCAAGTCGTTTGCGCGCCCGCTCGATCAGAAATTTGCCCGTCAGGCCGCTGACAACATTTATGAGCATCGCCCAGACCGCCAGCCAGCCCAGCCATGCGTTGAAGTGAATGCCAGCATGGACCAGCACTAGCAGCGAACCGGCCCAGGCCAGCCGTTCGTGCCAGCGCAGCAAATTGACCGGTTTGCCGGCCTTGATCAGCTTACGCTTGCGCATCGAATAGCCTGAGGACGCTAGTATTAGCAGCACGCCGGGAATGCCCAGATAGCGGCCGACCCAGACCATCTGCGACCAATGCAGCAGCGCATCGAGCGCCAACGCTGCTCCGCCGAGCAGAGCAAGCGAGACATAGAACGGGATGATTTCGCGGCTCAGCAAGCTTGCTGGCCAGCGGGTCACGCGCTTTGCGTCACATCAGAGTACCGCACATGCAGCGCGGCTTGATCGCTGATGGCTTGGGCCGCACGCATCAGACTGCAGTGCCGACCATTCGGCCGATCCCCGCAGTGAGAGCCATGGCTAGCGCCCCCCAGAAGGTCACGCGCAAGGTTGCCGCCCAAACTGGCGCACCGCCCGCCCGCGCACCAACGCCGCCCAGCAAGGCCAGAAACAGAAGCGATGCTAGCGCTTCGACGGACACCAGCAGAGGACCGGGCACAAGCAAGACTATAGCCAGCGGCAACGCTGCCCCGGCAGTGAACGTCGCGGCAGACGTAAAAGCAGCCTGAATTGGGCGCGCGGTGGTCATTTCCGAGATGCCAAGCTCGTCATGAGCATGCGCGCCAAGCGCGTCTTTCGCCATCAGCTGACGGGCAACGGTGTCAGCGGTTGCAGGATCAACCCCGCGTTTCACGTAGATCCCGGCGAGCTCGTGCACTTCGGCATCGTTGTCGCTGGCCAATTCCGCGCGTTCACGCGCCAGATCGGCCTGCTCGGTATCCGATTGGGAACTTACCGAGACATACTCGCCCGCTGCCATGGACATGGCGCCGGCAACCAGTCCGGCAGCACCCGCCACGAGAATATCAGCGGGCTTGGCTCCTGCGGCGGCAACCCCGATTATGAGACTGGCTGTCGAGACGATACCGTCGTTGGCACCCAGCACAGCGGCGCGCAGCCAGCCGATGCGCGATACCAAATGGCGTTCGGGGTGGAGGTGCAACCTAGTCATCATCGCCTTCGCCACCTTCGGCGTTTTCACCAGCTTCAGCATGCGCGCCCGGTGTGAAGGCGACAGGGTCGATCAGTGTGATGCCATATGCCGCGGCTCCGATTGCGACCGTTGCGATCGGAATCGCCAGCGACAATGGCGGTTCGGCATGTCCCACGCCCGGATGGAGATCGGCTCGCTTGTTCCCTGTCACGAAGGCAGTGATCAGGTTGTCTTTGGTCAGCAGCGACATCGCAATGACCGCAACAACGTGCAGTGCGATCAGACCGAGCAGGACATTCGACAGCGTTTCATGTAGTCCTTCGGCATCCCCCTGCATCGTCGCACCAGAATAGATAATGCCACCGACCGTGCCCAATAAAGCGACGATGGCGACGCCACCAAGCGCGTTATGGCCAATCGACCGCTCGGGCTTTCGTGAGAACAGACTGCCGATGTGGTGCATGATTTGGCCCGGCTTCAGGAAGTCGGAAAAGCGCGCATGTTCGCCCCCCACAATGCCCCAGATCAGCCGAAAGGCGATTAGGAGGGCAGCGATCCAGCCAGCTGGGACATGCCACGGTGCCAGTGCGCTTTCTTCCTCGGCGGATAGGAACGCGACGAGGATTGTCAGCACTAGCAGCCAATGGAACAAGCGCACCGGTAAATCCCAGACACGGATGCGCGCGGGGGCTGGCGTGGACATTTGGAAAGCGGGCGCAATCGAAGACTCGGTCATGGTCACCTCCATTGGGGCAACCATCCACCAAACTCCTGACGAAGACCTGACAGCTGACGTTTATCCGCCGGCGTCAACGGGCGCGAAGGTTACCCGGAACAGTGCCCCCCCGCCGGGAGGCTTTTCGACCGTGATTGCCCCGCCATGCGCCTGCGCAAGCCGCTGGACAATGCCAAGACCAAGACCCGCGCCATCGGTTTCGCGGCGATCCTTACGCCAGAAGCGCTCGAAAATATGGGGCAAGTCCTCATCAGAAATGCCGGGTCCATAGTCGCGCACGCCAAGTTGCGGACCAGGACCGGCCGTCACTTCGATCGGTGTATCGCCAGGTGCATGCGCCAGCGCATTGTCGATGAGGTTGCGGTAGATCCGGTAGATGGCCTCGGCATGGCCGAGTGCCCGCGTCTCGCCTATTGCTTCGAACCGAAGGTCGCGCTGCGCCGCAAACACTTTGGGTGCCATGGCAGCGACGATATCCCGACCAATATCGGCAAGATCGACCACCGTGTCAGGTTCGACTGCCATCCCATCAGCCTGCGCCAGATCGAGCATCTGGCCTACCAAGCGTGTCATATGCTGAGTGTCGGCCTGCAATCCATCGCGATGTGGACTTGGCGGCAATCTGTCGAGCGAAAGCTGCATGATCGAGAGCGGCGTGCGCAGTTCATGGGCCGCATTGGCGGTAAATCCGCGCAGGATCGCCATCGCTTCATCCAGACGGGTGAGCGCGCGGTTCACCGCCCTCACCAATGTGTTGACCTCGCGCGGTGCAGGGTCCTCGGACAAGCGCAACAATACGTTGTCGGGATCAAGCGCGTCGACTTCGGCTTCTGCGCGCCGCAATGGCTTGAGGACCCGGCGGACTGCGAACACGTTGAACAGCAGCAGAAGCAGCGACAACGGGATTAGCGGAAGTGCAACATGCTGGACGATTTCGTTGGCAATCACCGGCACATAGGGCCGGATACCATCGCCCTCGAATTGCATGAACAACCAGCGCTGCTGCCCGTCCTGCACCACAGAACGTACACCGGTGATGCGATAGCCACCGGGGAGGCGTTCACGCCGGGTCCAGTCCATGAGGATGCCCGCCGCGGCCCTGGCGCGCTGCGGCGCGATGGTTCCGGATGCATCTTCCATATCGACATACCGTGCCGACCAGTGTTCGGCGCCGGGCGGTCCGGCCAGAAGATCCGGTTCCAGCGCCGTGGCTTGTTCGGCCTTGTGCGCCTCCAACGTCAGCAGTTCCTGCGCCAACGATTCAGGCTGCGTGCTGTAGGTAAAAACAACGATACACACGTCGAGCACCGCGAACAGCAGCGTGAAGGCTGCAAGCCGGGTTGCGATTTGTCGGAACAGGGTCGGCCCGGTCGGGCCCTTTTTGCTGTTGCCCGCTCTATCCATCGGCAGAAACCGGTGCGAACAGAGCATAGCCGACACCGTGAACGGTGCGGATCTGGACATCGGCATCGGCGCTCGACAACCGTTTGCGCAGCCGTGACATGCAAGCCTCCAGAGCATTCGGCGTCACTTCGGCGTCCATCGAATAGAGCGCGCCTTCAAGGGCCGGCTTGGCGACGACGTGGCCTGCACGGCGCAGCAGGCATTCGAGCAGATCAACCTCGCGCGGGGTTGCATCGACCGGCGAACCGCCAACCGAAACGCTGCGTTCTGCAGTATCGAGCACGACATTGCCTATGGCTAGCTGAGTGCCGAGCGAGGCACCGGGCCGCCGCAGCAAGGCGCGGCAGCGTGCCGCCAGTTCCGGGATCTGGAACGGTTTGACCAGATAATCATCGGCACCAGCATCCAGTCCGGTTACCCGGTCATCGAGCCCGCCCCGTGCTGTCAGGATCAGGACTGGCATCGTATCGCGCCGTCTGCGCAACCTGCGGATCAGATCGAGGCCATCCCCGTCGGGCAAGCCAAGATCGAGGAGCATCAGGTCGTAGTCATTGATCTTCAGCGCATGTTCGGCCCCATCGACAGTCTCGCACCAGTCCACGGCAAAGCCCTGCCGGTCGAGCCCCTCGCGGATCAGGCTCGCCAGCCGGGCATTATCTTCAACGAGCAACAGGCGCATGGTCGATGTCCGTTCCCTCTCCAGCCCGCTTGTAACCTGTAACCATAGACAGCGGGAGGTTTTCGCGGTGACGCGCGCTCTCAACGATTGCGCCGATAATGTGCAACGCAATCGCTCCAGTCAGGATATTGGCCGATACCTCATGAACGGTTTCGACCCAGCCCACGCCCCAAAATGCATCCAGCCCCATCATCCAGCCTGTGGCGCTGACAATGGCGAGCAGGACCATCAAGAGGACAATCATGGCGGCACCTGCCGGGTTGTGGCCAACGTATCGCGGCTCACGGCGTTTGATCATAGCAGACATATAGTGGGTCAGCCCGCGTGGGCCCGGCACGAAACTGGCAAAGCGCGCGTGGCCGCGCCCGACAAAGCCCCAGCCAATTCGGATCGCCAGAGCGGCCACGACAAGGTAGCCGATGTTGACATGCCAATCGCGTGCTTCGCGAAGAAACGTCAGATTGGCGAGCACGCCGCCAGCAACGGTCCAGTGGAAGATGCGGACAAGTGGGTCCCAAACCCTGACCCGGCGATTTGCCGGGGCAGGAGGGAGGTCGACCGCGGCGGCGCTGATCGGTATCACGATCAATCGACGTTATTCTGAACGACCGCGCCGGTCACCGGATTGAAATAGACTTCGGCGCGCTTGCCATCCTTGGTGATGGCGTAGATTTCGTAGCAGCTGCCCGAAACAGCGAACACCTTGATGCTGCGGTAGCCCATTTTGGCGATCTTCGCCTTCATCTGGGCCGGGGTCATCCACTTTGATTGGGGGAGGGTTGTGCAGGCAGGCGCGGCAACCGCGATGGTGCTGGCTGACAGCGCTGAGGCGGCAAGAGCCAGCTTGAGCAGTATGGAACGCTTCATGGTGCAATCTTTCGTTCTGAGCAGCGGGGCGAAGTGCCCGGCCCGACTGATCTGCGCTGCGCCGCTGACGAAAAGCTGACAGGCGGACGAAATACAAAATTGCTGAATCTCGGCGTTTGCCATTCGCGTCAGCAGCGCGTCAGAACTTAAGCCGAGTTACCGGTCGTCGCCTGTCCTGGCGTCCCCGGAGACCACACCATGAAACGAATCCTGATTTCCGCAGCTGCTTGTGCTGCAACCTTACTCTCAACCGCCGCGCTGGCCGCGCCGCCGGAAGCAAAGCCCCTTTCAGCTGAAACCCGCGCCAATCTTGAAGCGGCGATGCACGGCGAAGCTTATGCCAACCTCAAGTATCTGCGCTACGCCGAACAGGCAGAAGCTGCCGGTAAGCCCGAGTTGGCAAAGCTGTTCCGGGAATCGGCAAATATCGAGGCAAACGAGCATTTCGATCGTGAGGCTCAGGCGCTGCAGCTCGGTGGTGCCAACAGCGCCAATCTCGAAGATGCAATGGCCGGCGAACACTACGAAAATGTCACCATGTACATCGACTTCGCCAATAAGGCCGACGCTGCTGGCGACACCAAGGTGGCAGCGATGTTCCGCCAGATCGCAGTCGATGAAGGCACCCACTACGAGGCGTATAAGGCTGCGCTGGCCAAACTGCCCCCCAATTGAGCCAGCGCCCGGTACCGGCTGGCCACCCCCGCTGGTCGGTACCGGAATTTGCGCGCGGCCCAAATCGACTTGTAATGGATGCTACGCGGGCGGACGGGTTGTGGCCGGTAACGTCAGAAAGCCGACATTTAGCGGTCCAGATGTGAACGGCAGGAAAGTCCCAGACTCTGTCCTTCCAGCGAGCCGAAAACCGACTCAGTTCACGATAGCCTTTGGGAAAGTTTGCGGCGGCGGAACGACTGATCTGGGGTGAAATGCTGGCAGCCCTTCAACTATCCAGCAACCGTTTCTCGTAGACTGTGCCAATTTCGCTTCCATCCCACACATAGCAAAGGTGCCGCTCCTGTCGGCAATTTGCCAACAGTCTAGGCCGAAACACAGCGGCACATTCGCCGTCAGGATCGCGGACACTCTCATAGACAATCCCGTCCGAACCTGCATCGCGCATGGTCCGAGCGGTTTCCTGCGACACGGCATAGCTGCTCGGATGGTACAGAGCTGACAACGCCTCTCGCTGCCCGCGGATGTCGTGAAGGCTCGCGTCGAGATCGACGGCATAAACCCGCATGTCGAGTTCCTGCGCCGGTTCGTCGGTGGCCTTTAGGAAGTGCGTGCGGTGATGTCGGGTCTCGGCGATGGCGGTTGCCAGTGTAAGTCCGGCATAGAAGACGCCGTAGCTACCGTCGGTGAAGCGGTCGCCGACCGGGTTGAGGTGGGTGAACGCCGCCATGATCGGCGAGGATCCGGGGCCTGACACGCGGTCTTCAGGCGGCACGAGCGACAGCTCGCCTGCTTCGTCGCGCAGGCGGTCATTGGTCATCGCCTCGATGGCATAGACCGCTTCGAGATCGGCAGGATCGGCAATCGCCTCGAACAGCGAGATCGGGGGAAATCTGCTGGGGATGATGCGGTAGCAGGGCGTCCAGCGAACTTCAGACGTGGGAATGTCCACGGGTCAGCCGCGCTGCCCGTCAACATACTGACGCACAACATAGAGATCGGCGACATTGCCTGACATCATCCGTTCGAGCGCCGAGGCGCCGCCGAAAACCTGCGCCTTGTTGGGTTTGCGCACCCACTCATCGGCCGTCTTGGGCAACAGGATCTGCAGGCCTTTGTAGATGCCCATGACATAGGAAATCCGCTCCAGCGCATCCTTGGGCAGCGCCGCGACCACGCCGCGCTTCCAGGATTGGAAGGTCGAGCGGCTCTCCAGACCGAGCAAGCGCATCTGCTCCTGCTCTTTCAGGCCCCAGGCATCGGCAATGCGGAAGAACGTGCGCAGGGCTGGCCCCGTCAGATCCTTGCGATCAAGTCCCTTTACAGGCGCTTTGGCTGCAGTTTGGATACCCATGGCGGCATGTCCTTTCATGGCTTCATATGCTTATATTCTGTACAAAAGTCAATATGAGAGCTGATATTGCACATTTCAGTCTGTGTAATGCGGCGAGGAGCCCCCGCTGTTGCCCGTCGAATGTCCAAGGTGACAACGCCTCTCGATCAGCCAATTGCTGCGTGCGAGGGATGATTGCTGCTGCACTCCATGCAGTGATCCGGTGGGGAGGAAGCCTCCGACTTTTGGTCGATGAAAACGGAGATTGCCGAGTGACATTCGTTTTCAGGCGGAGCGAAAACCACCCCTCCTTGTCGCCTGTCTGCGGGTCTCGTCACGCCTAATACCGTCAACCCCGTGCGGGGTTCGCCCTTCGCTGACGCTGCGGTGACGGCGGCTTCCGGCCCCTTCTTTTGGCGCCATCGGGGATGGTCCCCGACCACCTTTAGGAGAAACGACATGGCTACCATCGCAAATCTCACCGTGAAGTCTGACGACAGCTTCGAAGGCAACCTCGCCACGCTGACCGTGTCGGCACCGATCGCCATCATCCCCAACAACCGCAAGACCAAGGACAGCGAACCCGACTACCGCATCGTCAGTCGCAAGAACGGCTTCGAACTGGGCGCAGGCTGGAAGCGCTTCTCGCAGAACACCGGCGCCGAATATGTCTCGGTCTCGCTCTCAGCTCCTGAATTCGGCACCATCTATGGAAACATCGCCAACGCGCCAGGCGATGATCCTTCGAAGAAGGTCATCATCTGGAACCCGCCGAGCTAAGGCGTAATTGGCGGCCCCACCTCCGGGTGGGGCCGCTCCTGCCTGGGCGTAATTCGTCCCGTGAGAGGTCGTTGATCGAGAGCGCAGTTAAGCCTTGGCTGACACCAGCCAGGCCTTGCCCTGCATCATCACCCCTTGGTTCGGCACGTGGTGCTTTGCGAACAATTCCAGCAATTCACCCTCCGCCGCAGCTCGGACATCTGTTCCTTGCTCGTCCAGCGCTTTGCCGACGGCCATGGAGGACAACACGAAACTTACCGCTTCCTGCGCCGTTGCTCCAACGCCGCCAACCGGTTGCTGCCCTGTATAGGCCATGATGTCGGGACTCGAAAAACCACCGGCCGCAAGCACCTCGTTCAGATACTCCAGATCCTCGAATGCGAAGGGTCCTGGAGCGCGCGGTACAGCAGGTGGAATATCAACATGTCTGCGGACAACGCCCATCATTTCCATCATCCACAAATTGTCGCGCGGCGGAGCCCAAACTGCGAGATCGATACGCGCACCGGGCCGCAAAAGGCTGCGCAGGTTTGCAAAAGCCTGATGCGGCTCAGCAAAGAACATGCTGCCGAAGCGCGAAAAGAGACGATCGAATGGCGCATCCGGCAGTTGTACATTGCTGGCATCCGCACAGATGAAGCGGATATTGCCAACACCGGCGTCGCTCGCCCGCTTTGTCGACGCCGCAGTGAGGTCAGGCGAAATATCAATACCCAACACCTCACCCCCGGGAGCCACCGCATTGGCAATGGCAATGGTTGTGCCCCCACCGCCGCAGCCAATATCCAGCACACGCTCAACAGGCTGAAAATCAGCGCGGGCTAGTAGAGCTGCACCTATGGGTGCGATCATCCCTTCAAACCGCGCAAGATTGGCTAGCCACTTGGTGCCCATTTCCCCGGCCCAATCTTCGCCCTTGATCGTGCTGGTTTTATCACCCGACTGTTTCGTCATGCCGCTTCCCTCTCACAAGATTACAGAACCATAGGCCAGAATTCGCCATAAAAGGTAGTGACTAATTACTCACAAAAGCGCAAGGTGGTCAGATGCCCCGCACCAAACTCTCCGCCGATGCACGCCGTGCCGCCACTGTTGAAACGGTGATTGGCTTGGCAGCAGCCACCAATCCGGCGGACATTACGACTGCGCAGATTGCAGCGCAGATGGACGTGACGCAGGGCGCACTTTTCCGCCATTTTGCCGACAAGCAAGCGATCTGGGCTGCAGTGATGGACTGGACTGCCACCACGCTGCTCGCGCGCTTTGATGCCGTTACAGGGGTGACGCCAATTGAACGGCTGCGTGCCATGTTTGCCACGCATATCGATTTCGTCGTGACCCACCCCGGCGTGCCCCGAATATTGTTTGGCGAATTGCAGCGGGATGGCGACGCGCTGGGCAAGATGAGCGTGCGCGCACTGATGGCCGCGTATCGCGAACGTGTGACGAACCTGCTGACTGAAGCAAAAGCGCAATCGCTTATCGCCGAGACGGTCGACATCCCCGCTGCGGCCACAATGTTCCTTGGCATGGTGCAAGGGCTGGCCATGCAAGCAATGGCAGCCAGTGATTTCACCACGATGCCCGCCGTTTCGGGGAGGCTATTCGACCTCTTTTGTGATGGACTGGGAGTGGCCAAATGACTTTGCCATTCACCATGAGCCGCCGCGGCTGGACATTGCTGGCCGTGTTAGCGCCACTTCTGCTGCTCTTTGCCTGGGTGGCATTCCGCTCTGGCCCGCTTGCCCCGGTCAATGTGACGATCGCGCAAGTAGAGGAGCGCAGCATTGCCCCGGCCATGTTCGGCATCGGCACCGTCGAGGCGCGCTACACCCAGAAAGTTGGGCCAACCGCTGCGGGCCGGGTGACAATGGTCGCCGTGGATGTGGGCGACATAGTAGTCGCAGGGCAATTGCTGGCACAAATCGATCCAATCGACCTCGACCAGCGCATCGATGCAGCGGCTGGCGGGACTGCGCGGTCAGCCGCGCTGGAACAGGCCGCAGTAGCTCAGATTGCGGATGCGAACGCCCGGGTCGTTCTCGCCCGATCCGTGGCCGCACGGACGGAAGAGCTGAAACGGGGTGGCTGGGTCACCGATGCGATGGTTGATCAACGCCGTCAGGAACTGGCTGCTGCGCAGGCAGGACTTGCGGCGGCGCAGGCCAATCGCAGTGCTGCCACAATGGATCGGGGACGTCTGGGCGCTGAACGATCGGCGTTGGTGGAGCAACGTGCCAACCTGCGCCTTGTCGCACCGCACGCTGGGCTGGTGGTGCGCAGAGCTGTGGAACCCGGCACAACCGTAGTGGCCGGTCAGGCTGTGATTGAGATTATCGATCCATCGCAATTGTGGATCAACGTACGCTTCGACCAGACCCAATCGGCTGGTCTGGCAGCGGGCCAGCAGGTGCGGATTGCTTTGCGATCGAGGCCGGATGCTCCCCTTTCCGGCATAATCGAACGCGTTGAACCGATGGCAGATGCGTTGACGGAGGAAGTGCTGGCCAAGGCACGGTTCACTATAACCGGCGGATTGCCCGCAATCGGTGAATTGGCCGAGGTAACCGTGGCCCTGCCGGCACAGGCACGATCACTGGCCATACCTAATGCAGCTGTACACCGGATTGATGGGCAGGTTGGCGTTTGGGTGGTCCGTGACGGCGATCTTGTCTTCGCGCCCGTCAGGCTGGGCGCTCAGAATCTGGAAGGCTGGGTGCAGGTGCTGCATGGCCTCACCCGGGGCGAGGACATAGTAATTCACAGCGCGCGGGCGCTATCGGCTAGCAGCCGATTCAGCATTGTCGACGCACTGCCATGATCAGCCTAGCGGGGCGCGATATCCTGCATGGCTGGGGCAAATTCGTTCTTACCGGTGTAGGACTGGGTTTGTTGATCGGTGTCACCTTGTCGATGGCGGGCGTCTATCGCGGCATGGTCGATGATGCGCAGGCCTTGCTGGACAATAGCCGAGCCGACCTGTGGGTCGTGCAGAAGGACACGCTCGGTCCCTATGCCGAACCGTCCAGCCTGACCGAAGACAGCGAACGCCCGATCCAGGCGATGCGCGGTGTCGCCCAAGCCGCGGGCGTAACTTACCTCACCATGCAGATTGCGCACGGTGACAAGGATGTGCGGGTAATGGTCGTCGGGGCGGAAATGGGCGAGCCGGGACTGCCCGGCCAACCCACCCATTTGATCTCCGGACGCCAGATCGTGCGTGGCCACTATGAAGCTGTGGCCGATGTGAAGACCGGCTTCGCAATTGGGGATCGCGTCAAAGTGCGCCGCAACTTCTACACCATCGTCGGGTTGACCAGCCGGATGGTGTCATCGGGCGGCGACCCGATGTTGTTCCTGTCGCTAAAGGATGCCCAGGCCGCCCAGTTCCAGAAGGACAGCGACGCCATTGTCCGTCAGAGGGCGCGCACGGCTGCCAATCCCCAACTGAACCCGCCGGGCAATCCGGCGGTTGCGCAAGCTGTAAACGCCGTTCAGTCGGGCAATAGCAACGTCAATGCCATTCTGGTCACCATCACACCGGATGCCGATCCCGATGAAGTCGCCGCCGCAATCCGCCGTTGGCAACGCCTCACGGTCTATACGCGCGCCCAAATGGAAGAGATCCTTGTCCAGAAACTGATTGCCAACTCGGCCCGGCAGATCGCAATGTTTCTGGTCATCCTTTCGATCGTGAGCGCAGCCATCGTGGCGTTCATCATCTATACCATGACAATCGGAAAAATCCGCGAAATTGCCGTGCTGAAACTGATCGGCACGCGCAATCGAACGATCTCGTGGATGATCTTGCAACAGGCGCTGGGGTTGGGACTGATTGGATTCATCGTCGGCAAAATTGCCGCCAGCCTGTGGGCGCCCTTCTTCCCTAAATATGTTCTGCTGCTGCCATCGGATTCGATCCTGGGCTTCGTGGCGGTGATGCTGATCTGCACAGTGGCCAGCTTTCTGGCCATCCAGGCTGCGATCAAGGTGGATCCGGCGGAGGCGATCGGTGGCTGAGGGCATCATCCTTGAGAATGTCGTCAAGACCTACGGCAGCGGCGACACGGCAGTTCATGCCCTGCGCGGCGTCGACATGGCCGTGGCAAAGGGCGAAGTGATCGGACTGATCGGGCCATCAGGCTCTGGCAAAAGTACATTGCTAAAATGCCTTGGCGCAGTGATCGAACCGACGTCAGGCAAGATGACGATTGGTGACCAGTGCATTTATGACAATGGCTGGAAGGTCCGCGATCTGCGCGCGCTGCGCCGCGATATGATCGGCTTCATTTTTCAGGCACCCTATTTGATCCCTTTCCTTGATGTGACCGACAATGTCGCGTTGCTGCCGATGCTGGCCGGAAAGCCAAATGCAGAGGCACGAAAGATGGCCCGAGATTTGCTCGACGCTTTGGATGTCGGTCACCGCGCCGCCGCCATGCCCTCACAGCTTTCGGGGGGGGAGCAGCAGCGTGTGGCGATTGCCCGGGCATTGATCAATCGTCCGCCGGTCATCCTTGCCGATGAACCCACTGCGCCGCTGGATGGCCAGCGTGCTCTTGCTGTTGTGGGGCTTCTCAACGACATGGCCCGGCAGTTCGATACCGCGATCATCATCGTCACT
>CAYOZY010000005.1:0-33426 GCA_964408525.1 uncultured Sphingobium sp.
GGCCGGATGGTCGCGCGTCCAGAGCTTGCGATAAGGCTGGGGTATCTGTTCGAGGCTCGCCTTGCCATAGGTGGCGGCGCGCACGGCGGACACCATGTCCGAGGATATATCGGTGGCGATGAGTTGCACCTTCGCGCCGCGCGCCCATTGCGCCTCGCGCAGGTCGCGCCCCAGCAGCGACATGGCGATGGTGTAGACCTCCTCGCCCGATGAGCTGGCCGACGACCATATCCTTATGGGGTCGCGCGAGGCGCGGGCGCGCCACTGCGGCATCATCTCGTTCACGAGATGGTCGAAATGATGCTTCTCGCGGAAGAAATGGGTGTGGTTGGTGGTCAGCGCCTCGACCATGATCCGGCGTTCCTCGCTGTCCCGCCGGATGAGAAGGATATAATCGCCGAAGCTCTTGAGGCCGCGCTCGCGGAGCCGCTTGGACAGGCGCGAGCGCACCAGCGTCGCCTTTTGCGGCGCCAGCGTGATCCGCGCTTCCTTGTGCAGGATTTGCGCGATCGTCTGAAAATCGACGGTGCTCAGGCTCGCGCCTCCCAGCGCGCCATCGGCATCGAAGGGCGAAAACTTGTTCACGCGGCATTATCCAGATGACGGGTGAGGCTGAGCGCGGGAACGTCGATCAGCAGCACCATCGCGCCCTTTCTGGAGCGCTTTTCCTCATCCTCCTCGCCGCGATCGACCACGCGGACCAGCCCCGCGATCATCGAGGTGTCCGCGCCGTCAAGCTCCGGCGGGGGCTGTATCTCGGACAGGTTCACGGTGACGATATCGTTCATCTCGTCGACCAGAAAACCGGCCTGCTTGCCGTCGAGATTGACGACGAGGATGCACGAACGCGCACGGGTTTCGCTCGGCGGCCAGCCCAGCCGCTCGGCAAGGCCCACGACCGGCACGACATTGCCGCGCAGATTGGTGACGCCGCGGATATAATGCGGCACGCCGGGCAGCGGGGTCGGCTCCTCCCACTCGCGGATTTCGAGCAGCGAGGTCATCGCTATGCCGAACATATGCCCGCCCAGAGTGAAGGTGACGATCTTAAGATCCTGGTCCACCGGGGTGTCTTCATTGATGTCGCTCATGCTGCCATTCCTTTCAGGGTGAAGCGGGCGCCGGGCGCCTGCGCGGTCGAGACCAACGCGTCGATGTCGAGAATGAGGGCGATGGAGCCATCCCCCAATATCGTCGCGCCCGACAGACCGTTGATGGGATAGAGATTCTGGTCGAGGCTCTTGATGACCAGCTCGCGCCGGTCGTCGATCGTGTCGACCATCAGGCCGATGCAGCCCGCCATGTCGCTTTCGGCGATGATGACGAGGCTTTCCTCCGGGCGGCGGCGATCATGCCCGTAAAGCCCGAAAAGGTCGCTCACGCGGCGCACCGGCACATAGCTGCCACGCAGGTCGATGACTTCGGACGAAGGCGAGAGCGCCTTCACCTGCCCCGGCGAGGGACGGATCGATTCGATGACATGGCTGAGCGGCACGACATAACGCTGGCCGTCTATCCGCACGATCATGCCATCGAGAATGGCGAGCGTCAGCGGCAGCACCATGGTGAAGCTGGTGCCTTGTCCCGGCGTCGAAGCGATCTCTATGCGCCCGCCCAGCGCCTCGACATTGGTGCGCACCACATCCATGCCGACGCCACGGCCCGATATGTTCGAGATGGTTTCCGCGGTCGAAAAGCCCGGCGCGCAGATGAGATTGTCGATGTCCTCATCGGTCAGTTGCGCATCGGGAGCGACGATGCCCTTGTCGATCGCCTTCTGCCGCACGCGTTCGCGGTCAATGCCGCGCCCGTCGTCGGCAACGCGGATGACGATGCGCGCGCCCTTCTGTTCGGCGGACAGGCGCACCGTGCCCACCGGGTCTTTCCCGGCGGCGATGCGTTCTTCGGGCGTTTCGAGGCCATGGTCGATGGCGTTGCGGATCATGTGGGTCAGCGGTTCGCCGATCTTCTCGATCACGCTCTTGTCGACTTCGGTGGTTTCGCCCTGAACCTCCAGGTTCACCTGCTTGGCGGTGGCGCCGCACAGCTCACGCACGATGCGCGGCACGCGGCTGAACGCCTGCCGGATCGGCTGGGCGCGCAGCGACATCACATTGTCCTGAATCTCGCGGGTCAGCCGCGCGAGCTGGGGCAGCTCAACCCGTTCCTGATCTTCCGCGCCGAGCCTGTCGTTGAGGATGGAGTTGCGGATCACCAGCTCACCCACGAGGTTGAGCAGCATGTCGAGACGCGTCACATCGATACGGATCGTCTGCGCCGCCGTGTCGAGCACTTTCGCCTCGCCGGCGGAAACAGGCGGAGGCGGAGCGGCGCTGGGCACTACCGAAAGATGCGGCGCCTCTGCCGGGGCGGGAGCATCCGGTGCGTCCGGCCCGGCTTCTGCGGCGGGCAGATCTTCGGGCGCCTCTTCGGGCGCCTCCGTTGCCGTTGCCGTTTCGGCCTCCACAGCCCCATCGCTTCCTTCGCGGTGATATTCGATCAGGCTGTCGGGCGCGACGAAATCGAAACATTCGTCCAGCTCCTGCCGCTCCACCGAGCCGTCGATCGCCAGTTCCCAGCGGATATAGCCCTGTTCCGGGTCCAGCTCGCGCAGAGACGGCAGCTTTGATGTGTCGGCGCGGGTGACGCGCGCGCCCATGCGTTCCAGCTCGCGGATCACCAGCAGCGGTTCGGCGCCATTGGCCATCGCCGCGCGCGAGGGCGCGAAAGTGATCTGCCAGGGAGCGTCCATATCGCCTGTCTCCTCGCCCGCCTCCCCGCCATCCAGCGCATCGAGATCGACCAGATCGATGGCAACCGGGGTGAAGCCGAATTCGTCGGCCTCCGGAACCGGGGCGGCGGGTTCGGGCACCGGCGGAGCCGCCGTTGCTGGCGCGGCGGCAACCGCCCCTCCTTCACCCGCCAGCAGCGCGTTCAGCCCGGCAAGAACCGGCCCGTCCTGCGGAATGTCGCAGCGCCCCATGGCGGCGGAAACATGGTCCGCCAATATGTCGAACGCAGACAGCAGTTGCTGGCCAATTTCGGTGCTGGCTGGAATCTCGCCCGCGCGCACCTTGTCCAGCACATTTTCGAAGGCATGGCTGAAGGTGAGCAGCGCGTTATGGCCGAATGCACCCGCGCCGCCCTTGATCGAATGGACCGCGCGGAAAACCCCGGCAATGACATCGGGCGAGGAGTCGCCATTGGCCAGCGCCGAAAGCCCCGCCTCGGCGGTGCCCAGCCCCTCGGTACATTCCTCGAAGAAGATAGCCTGGATCTCGTCCAGCTCTTTATCGTCGCTCATGGGCATACCCGGCGGATCGCCGCTCCCAGTTTTTCCGCGTCAAAGGGCTTGGTGATCCAGCCCGTCGCGCCGGCATCGCGGGCGCGGCCCTTTTTCTCGTCGGAGAATTCGGTCGACAGCACGAGGATCGGCGTACCGCGAAATTCAGGTTGCCCGCGCACGGCCTCGATCAGCTCGAAGCCGTCCATATGCGGCATGTTGATGTCGGTGATGAGCAGATCGGGTTCCAGCTCCTTCATCCGCTCCAGCCCCTTGACGCCATCCTCCGCGCCTTCGATGCGGTATCCTTGCGCGGTCAGCGACACCTTGAGCAGCATGCGCATGCTGGCGCTGTCATCAACCGTGAGAATGAGCTTGCTCATTGGCCCTGCCCCCCTTCACCTGAAAGTTCGAGAATATCCGCCAGCCCCAGGGTGGAGAGGCGGGTCGTCAGCCGGGACGACGCATGCTCTATCGCGAAGGGCATGTTCAGCCGGTCGGCTTCGAGTTTCGCGGCGATCAGGAGCTGAAGCGCGGCCTGGCCGATGCTCTCCGTCTCCGAGGCGTCGATGGTGATCGCCTCCTCATGATCCGCCGCCAGCACAAGCGCCGCGCGCAAGTCCTCCGCCATGGTCGTCGTGACATTGGGGGGCAGGTGCAGGCGGCCGTCGGCCTCCAGTCCTTCCACCCGCCCTTTATGCAGGTTGTGCGCTGAGTCCATTTTTCGCCTCGTCAAGTGCGGTTTCAAGTTGCTGGAAGCTGGGGGCGAGCGCCGAAGGCGTCATGCGCCGCGCGATCTCTACCGCGACCTGAACGGGCAGGTTCTGCGCATATCCGACGATCGCGGTTTTCGCGAGAATATAGGGTTTGGAGTCGGCCTCGATGGTCTGGAGCAGCTTCGATGCGAGCGGCCCGACGATGCAATAGCTGAGCAGCACTCCCATGAAGGTGCCGACCAGCGCGCCGCCGATCATGCCGCCCAGCACTTCCACCGGCTGGTCAATGGAACCCATGGTCTTGATGACGCCGAGCACGGCGGCGACAATGCCGATGGCGGGCAGGCCGTCCGCCATGGTCTGGAGCGCGTGCTGCGGCTCCATCTCCTCATGGTGGTGGCGGTCTATGTCCGCCTCCATGGCTTCGGACATCTGGTTCGGGTCCTCGAAATTGACCGTCATCATGCGCAGATAGTCGCAGATGAACTCGACCAGATGATGATCGGCCACCACGCGGGGAAAGCGGCTGAAGAGGCTGCTCTCATGCGGGTTGTCGAGATGCGGCTCCAGCGCGGTCGCGCCGTCCTTGCGAAACAGGGTGAGTAGCTGGAACAACAGCGTGAGCAGGTCGAGATAGTCGCTGTCTTTCCAGCGCGCGCCCTTGAACGAACGGCCCAGCCCCTTGCCCGCCAGCTTCACCGTATGCATCGAGTTGGAAACGATGAACGCGCCGATAGCCGCGCCGCCGATCGCCATCATCTCATGCGGCAGGGCATGCAGGATGATGTCCATCTTGCCGCCCGCCATGACGAAGCTGCCGAACACGCAGACCAATATGATGATGAAGCCGACGCCGTTCAGCATGATGGGGCAATCTCTCCGCAAAGTGGATGAGGGTTCCCCGGAATTATAGGACGCCGGACGGGCGGACGGGCGGCGGGTGACCGGATTGTTTACCATGTTGAAGAAAACCGCCCCCGCGCCGCTTCATCCTATTATGAGAATGCCGGCGCGGCCTTTCGCCCGGAGGATAAGGCAAGGTCATGGGCATATGGGCATATCCGCATATCAGCGCACACGCACCTTCGCGGAAACGCCGCGCACCACCGAGCATCGCTTGCTGGGGCAGGTGACAGGCGCCTTGCTGGAGGCGGAGCAGCGCAATGCCAAAGGCGCGGCACTGATGGATGTGGTGCACTGGAACCGCGAGATCTGGGCGACTTTCGGCGCGACCTGCGCCGATGCCGCCAATCGCCTGCCCCCGCAATTGCGCGGCAGCATCATATCCCTGTCGCTCTGGGTGGACAGGCACAGCAGCGAAGTGATCGCCGGGCGGGGCGAGCTGCGCGACCTGATCGAAGTCAACCGGCTGGTGATGGATGGACTGTCCGCCAACCAGCCGTGAACGCGGGCAACCTGATCCGGAATGGATGAATATTTGCCTCGCAAGGTCCGGCAATAGCACGAATATCGCGCCAAATCCGGCTTCCCATCGCGACAGGAAAATGCCGTACCCGGATCAAAACGGACCAGATCGCCCGACCAAAGGGACAATCATCCTATAATATCACTATCGTAAAATATCGTAGGCTGGGGAGATCATTTCATGACAACCAGTGTCACCATGCGCGCGCATTCAAATAAAATTCTCAATAAAAGACGGCTTTATAAAGACAAGTTAGAAGAGAAATCCCTGTTTGACATGAAATCACTTCGTTCCAGTCGCCTGAATATCATCAGACAGGAACCCGCTTCGGCCATGCCGGAAAGACAAGCTCTGCATCGCGGCGAAGAAAAGGCCGCCGCGCCTCTGGCCGAAACGCGGACGATAGAGGCGCCGCCTTCGCGGGGGCTGATGCACAGCTACCTGATCGATCCGGACGATGAGCGTCGCTTCGCCATCCACAAGATGCTGAGCGGCCGCAGCAACATGATCGTGCGCACCTACCGCAGCCGGGATCATTTTCTCGCTGTCGCCGACACGCTCGACGAAGGCTGCGTGATCCTGGCCGACCATAGCGACGGAGAGGCCCTGGTGAGCTTCATTCGCCGGTTGCGCCAGGAACAGCGCTTTGCCTGCGTGCTGCTGGCGCGAGAGCAGGATATTCGCACCGCCATAGAGGGGATGAAGGCATGCGCCGTCGATTGCCTGCTCTATCCCGGCGAAGCGGCGGGGCTATTGTCGTCGGTCGACGATGCGCTGATGCAGATCCAGCAGCTTGTCGACGACAATGCGGCGCTGGCGGAGGCGCGGCGCCAGATCGACCGTTTGACCGCGCGCGAAATGGATGTGCTTGACGGGCTGCTCCACGGCAAGTCGAACAAGATGATCGCGCTCGATCTCCAGATCAGCCCGCGCACGGTCGAGATTTACCGCGCGCACCTGATGGAAAAGCTGGGCACACACTCGCTTTCGGAAACACTCAAGATCGCCTTCGCGGCGGGGATGGGCTGAAGTCAGGCGGCCTCTGCCGGGGTACCGGTTGCGTCGATCTCCGCCGCCTTGGCCTCGACCAGCCTGACGATATGATCGATCATGTCGGCGTCCTGCACATGATGGTCGGTGACGCCCGAAAGATAGACCATATGCTTGCCGTTGCCGCCGCCGGTGATGCCGATGTCGGTTTCGCGCGCTTCGCCGGGGCCGTTGACGACGCAACCCAGCACCGAGAGCGAGATCGGCGTGCGGATATGTTGCAGCGCTTCTTCCAGCGCCTGCACGGTGCGGATCACGTCGAAGCCCTGACGCGCGCAACTGGGGCAGGAAACGACGCGAACGCCGCGCGTCCTTAGCCCCAGCGACTTGAGTATTTCATAGCCGACGCGCACCTCCTCTTCCGGCTCGGCGGAGAGCGAGACGCGGATGGTGTCGCCTATCCCGGCCCAGAGCAGATTGCCGATGCCGATCGCGCTTTTCACCGTGCCGCCGCGCTGTCCTCCGGCTTCCGTAATGCCGAGATGCAGCGGGCAATCGACCGCTTCGGCGAGGCCCATATAGGCCGCCACCGCGAGGAACACGTCGCTGGCCTTCACCGCGACCTTATAGTCGTGGAAATCCTGATCCTGAAGCAGCTTGATACGGTCGAGCGCGCTTTCGACCAGCGCTTCGGGGCAGGGTTCGCCATATTTTTCGAGCAGATCCTTTTCGAGGCTGCCCGCATTGACGCCAATGCGGATCGCGCAGCCATTGGCCTTGGCGGCGTCGACCACCTCTTTGACCCGCGCGGCGCTGCCGATATTGCCGGGGTTGATGCGCAGGCACGCCGCGCCAGCGTCCGCCGCTTCGAGCGCGCGCTTATAATGGAAATGAATATCGGCGATGATCGGCACCCGCGCCGCGCGCACGATCTGTTTGAGCGCCGCCGTGCTCTCCTCGTCGGGACAGGAGACGCGGATCAGGTCCGCGCCTGCCTCCTCGCAGCGGCGGATCTGGTCGATCGTCGCAGCCGCATCGGAAGTGAGCGTGTTGGTCATCGTCTGCACGGTGATCGGCGCATCGCCGCCCACGGGCACAGTGCCCACCATGATCTGGCGGCATTTACGGCGCGCGATGTCGCGCCAGGGGCGCAGGCCGGGATTATGATCGGACATCAGGCGAAGGCTCCATTTGAATCGCCCCCCTATAGCCCGAGGCCGCGCCGGTTAGAAGCGCGCTGTCACCGAAGTCGCGATCATGTCGACATTGCCGGAAGAACGCGCGCGCGTGGTGACATAGGTGAGCACAGGCGGGCCATAATAGGCATCGGTGCGGTTCATCACCTGCTTGGCGATCAACACATGCGCATAGGAGGCGTTGAGCGTGAGATGACTGTTGAGCCGATAGCTCAGCCCCGCACTCGCCCATGTGCGGTCGCCATCGGGCACGCGCGTAGTGAGGAACTGGCTGTCGGTCGGCGACTTGTCGAACATCGCGCCCGCGCGCACGGTCAGGCGGTCGTCCAGTTTCCGGTCCACCCCTGCCGACAGGCTCCAGCTATCCTTATAGTGCAGCTCCTTGTGCAGATCGGGACGGCCCGGACGTTGCAGCCGGATTTCCTGCATCACCGACCAGTTATAATAGCGCCCGCTGAGCATCAGCCGTGTTTTGTCGCCCAGCGGCGCGCTGATGCTGGCGGTGGCGCTGTCAGGCAGGGTCAGCGGCGCGCGCAGATTAGCGGTATCGTCCAAGGCTCCCAGCACGAAACGATGGGTGCCGTTGAGCCTGTGCTTCACCTGCGAGCGATAATGCAGGCCGAGGCGGATGCCGCGCGGCAGCTTCAGCAACAGGCCCGCATTCCAGCCCAGCGCGATGTCATCGCCCTTGGAGCAGAGCGAACCGTCAGCTCCGGCGGGATTGGTCGAGGGCAGCGCGTTGACCAGCGTGACCCTGGCATATTGGATGTCCAGCCCGCCGCCGATCGAAACCGCTTCGTTCAGCCTGTAGGCGAGGCTGGGCTGGGCATCGAGGGTGAGCAGATTGGAATAGGTGGATTCATAACGCCCGAAGAAATCGTCATCATAGCGCAGCTTGAGGCCGAAAGGCGCGGTGATGCCGAAGCCGAGCCAGACGCCGCTCTCGCCCGCCTGCCATGAGACGAAACTGGTGGGCACGGGCACGACTGGAGCAAAGGGGTTGCCGCCATTACCCCCGCTGATCGTCATGGAAGGCGCGGCGCCGGGGCCGCTGCGGGTCGTGCCGAGATTTTCCTGCTTCGAGGAGATGAACAGCGCAGTCGCGCCGGTCGAGATTTGCAACCCCTCCAGCTCGGTTAGCCCTGCGGGGTTATAGAAGATGGTCGCGGGGCTGTCCGCCGCGGCCGCCCCGCCGGAAAAGGCGCGGCCGATTTCAAGCTGCGACTGTTCCTGCAACATGTAGCCACCGGCCCGCGCGCCATCAGGCAACAGCGCGGTCAGGAAAAGACCGGCTGCCGCCGTGAGGTTTCTTGCCATGGCAATCGTCATATTTCCCCGCTCACAGCCCAACCCGGAGCCGCACAACATCCTGATAAACCCGGCCTTCTAGGCGGCCAAGGTTAACAGAATATATAGGATGATCCGTTTTGGCGCATATCCGGGAGTGTCCGGCGTCCCCCCGCAAGTCACCCTGCAAAATGCGGGACGCTCTCACATTTTACGCATTAATTTGTGGCGCCGGAGAGGAGATTGTCATAGCCTTGGAATGTTCCCGTTCCATGTTCGCATAGGCCGGGAGCATTGCCAGTTTTGGCGCGCCGAAGCGAAAACGAAAAGAGGTCATATGGCAAAACCCGAATCCTGGCGCCTTCAGGCCAGCAGCTATCCCATGTCGATGCCGGTGCAGAGCCGCTATCAGGATCTCGATCCGCTGGGGCATGTCAACAATGTCGCCATGGCGGGCATTTTCGAAACGGCGCGCATCCATTTCCATCATCTCTTCGGCCGTCATCCCGCCGATCTGGGTGTGCGCTGGCTGGTCGCGGCGGTGACCCTCAACTATGTCGAGGAAGCGCATTTCCCGCATGAGATATTGGTGTGCAGCGGCATCGGGCATATCGGCAACAGTAGCTGGACTCTGTATTCCGCTGCCTTTCAGCAGGGAAGCTGCGTCGCCACCTGCGACACGGTGATGGCCGCGAAGGGCACAAAGGGCGCGCGGATCATTGATCCAGAAATCAGGCAGGTCATGGAAAACTACGCCGCCAGACCGGCCGAGCATATGCCCGCCTGATCCGTTTGGCCCAGAGTTACTCGTCGGCCTTGTGAAATAATATATCGTTGCGAATACGCACGACCGTGGACCCAATGCGGGTTTCGACGATGAACAGGGCGAAGGCGAGGCCTATCCCCAGCATCGCGCCGACAAACAGCAATGCAATCGGCGTTTCAAGGCGGTTGTCGAAAAGCTGGTTGGCGAACAGGAGAATAACCACCATGCAGATCAGGCAGGCGCTCAATACCGTGAGCGAGATGCAACTGTTGACCAGTACCATGCGCTTGTCGAGGGTGCGGATTTCCTGAACCAGCCGGTCATGGTCCTCGCCACGCGCGGTGGAGATTTTGTCTTCCACCGCACGCGCGCGATCAATCACCCGCGCCAGACGCCCGGCGCAGACATTGAGGAAGCCGCCGATACCCGCGAGCAGGAACACCGGCGCGACCGACAACTGAATGGACTGCGCCACATGCGAGATATGCGGTAGTTCCGGCCCCAGCAGCATCGGCGATCAGCCGCCCGCCGCGCTTTTGCCCGTCGGCGTGTTGACGCCCATGCTCTGGAGATAGCGTTTAACATTGCGGGCCGCCTGCCGCAGCCTTTGCTCATTTTCGACCATCGCGATGCGGACAAAGCCCTCGCCATCCTCGCCATAACCAACGCCGGGCGCGACCGCGACCTTGGCATGGGTGAGGAGTTGCTTGGAGAATTCGAGGCTGCCCATGTCCTTCAATGCGGGCGGCAGCGGCGCCCATGCGAACATGGAAGCGCGCGGCGGCGGAATGTCCCACCCGGCGCGGGCGAAGCTCTCGACCATCACGTCGCGGCGCTTGTGATACAGCTCGCGGTTCTTCTCGACAATATCCTGAGGGCCGTTGAGCGCCGCGCAAGCCGCCGCCTGAATCGGCGTGAACGCACCATAATCAAGATAGCTCTTCACCCTCGTCATCGCCGCGATCAGCCTCTGGTTGCCCACGGCAAAGCCCATGCGCCAGCCCGCCATCGAATAGGTTTTCGAAAGCGACGTAAACTCGACCGCTATGTCCTTTGCGCCGGGAACCTGAAGGATCGAGGGCGTCGGGTTCCCGTCGAAATAGAGTTCCGAATAGGCAAGGTCGGAGAGCACCCAGACCTGATTTTCCTTCGCCCATGCCACCAGCCGCTCATAAAAGGCGAGATCGACCGTTTCGGCCGTGGGGTTCGACGGATAGTTCACGACAAGGATGCTGGGGCGCGGGACGGTGAACGCCATCGCCCGGTCCAGCGCGCGGAAATAATTATCGTCCGGCGTCGTCGGCACCGAGCGGATCGTCGCTCCGGCAATGATGAAGCCGAAAGTATGGATGGGGTAGCTGGGGTTGGGCGCCAGCACCACATCGCCGGGAGCCGTGATCGCCGTAGCGAGACTCGCCAGCCCTTCCTTCGACCCCATGGTGACGACGACTTCCCGCTCCGGGTCCAGCTCGACACCGAAGCGGCGCGCATAATAGTTCGCCTGCGCGCGGCGAAGGCCGGGGATGCCCTTCGATTGCGAATAGCCATGGGCATCGGGCTTGCGCGCGACCTCGATCAGCTTTTCGATCACATGATCGGGTGGCGGCAAATCGGGATTGCCCATACCGAGGTCGATAATGTCCTCTCCCGCCGCTCGCGCGGCCGCGCGCATCGCATTCACTTCGGCGATGACATAGGGCGGCAGGCGTTTGATGCGGTAGAATTCTTCTGACATTATCCTTGGGCTTTCCGTTATGTTGCACTGCAACAAAAGAATGTTGGCGCAACGCAAATAGGGCTATATACTCCGATTCGAACCGTTGCCAGCGAAAGCAGGAAAAGATTCAACCTTTTCCATCGGGCGGAAAGGAAGAGGGTGCGCGTGTCAGAATCGGATGAAAAATCTCCCCCGGCTTTCGCCCAGCCCGTGCCGACCCTCGAACAGATGCAACAATGGACGCGCTCCATCGGGCAGGCGCAGCAATTGCTGCTGGAGCATGCGGCGGGACTTGCGACAGGACAGAAGCAAGCTCCGCTGACTCTGCCTCTCTCCGGCGGCGCATCCGTGCCTGCTGCTCCGGCATTTCCGTTCAATCCCGAACTGATCGCCTCGGTCCAGGCCGATTTCGCCAAGGAGGCGATGGCGCTTTGGAGCCGTTTTCTCGATGCCGATCCGGGCAATAACGCCGCGCCCGCAGGCAGCCCCGCCGCACGCAAGGACCGGCGCTTCGCGGACCCGAAATGGAGCGAGCATCCGTTCTTCGACATGATCCGCCAGAGCTATCTTCTGCTATCGGATTATCTGTTGCGCCTCTCCGACGCGACGGATGGAGTAGACCCCCGGCAAAAGAGCCAGTTGCGCTTCGCAATGAGCGGTCTGGTCGACGCCCTGTCTCCCAGCAACTTCCCGCTCACCAATCCGGTGGTGCTGGAAAAGACGATCGCGACCAATGGCGACAATCTGGTCAGGGGGCTGAAGCATATGCTCGCCGATATCGAGCGCGGGCAACTCACCCAGGTGGACGGATCGGCCTTCGAGGTCGGCGTGAACCTCGCAGCCACCCCCGGCAAGGTCATCAAGGAAACGCCGCTCTATCAGCTCATCCATTATGCGCCGACGACCAAGAAGGTGATGGAGACGCCGCTGGTCATCTTCCCGCCATGGATCAACCGATTCTACATTCTCGATCTGGTGCCTGAGAAAAGCTTCGTGAAATGGGCGGTGGACCAAGGCCTTTCTGTGTTCGTGGTGAGCTGGAAATCCGCCGACGCCAGCATGTCCGACATCATCTGGGACGATTATATCCTGCGCGGCCAGATCGACGCGATCGACACCGTGCGCGATCTTCTCGATGTGCCCAGCGTGCATACGATCGGCTATTGCGTCGCGGGGACGACGCTCGCCGCGACTTTGGCGTTGCTCGCGGCGCGGGGCGAGGCGGACAAGGTGAAAAGCGCGACCTTCTTTACCGCCCAAATCGATTTCCGCGAGGCCGGCGATCTGGGGCTGTTCATAGATGACGAACTGCTGAAGCTGGTCGACCAGATATCGGCGCCGGGTTATCTTGACGGGCGCTATATGGCGGCGACCTTCAACCTGCTGCGCGGGCGAGACCTGATCTGGAATTATGTCGTCAACAACTATCTGCTGGGTGCCGATTACCCGCCCTTCGACCTGCTCTACTGGAATGGCGACACCACCAACCTGCCCGCCAAATGGCACAGGCAATATCTGACCGACCTCTATCGCGACAACAAGCTGGTGGTTCCCGGCGCCATCAGCATAGGCGGAACCCCGATCGACCTGCGCAAGGTCAATGTGCCCTGCTATATCCAGGCGGGGCGAGAGGACCATATCGCGCCGCTCAAGAGCGTGTGGAAACTGACCGAGCATTTTACGGGGCCGAACCGCTTTCTGCTTGCCGGGTCCGGCCATATCGCCGGAGTGGTCAACCCGCCCAGCAGCGGCAAATATCAATATTGGACCTGCGACAAGCCCGTTGCCAGCCTGGATGAGTTTATCGCCAGTGCGAAAGAAACGCCGGGGAGTTGGTGGCCGGACTGGATCAAATGGATCAGGATGCAGGCGCCCGAAGAGGTTTCGGCGAAAGGGCCGCGTATTCCGGGGAAAGGGCGCCATCCGGCGCTTGAGGATGCTCCGGGAAGCTATGTGAAGAGCCGCTGAGACGCAGCGGAACGGCTATTTCCGTCAGTTTCGGGCCACTCATATGACATTTTTGTTGCACTGCACAAAAAACACTTGATTTCCTCTCGCGAGTATCTTATTGTGCAATGCAGCAATAGGGAGTTCGTGATGACAGGCACCACCAAATCAGCCCGGCGCCCAAATGTTGCCGCTGCCAAAAAGGCGGCCACCAGGGAGCCAGCCCGCGGCAAGGCCGTGAAAGTGGCGAAACCGGCGCCCGCCCCGAAGCCCAAAGCGCCGGCCGTGCCGGAAACGGTCGCGCTCGAAGCGGTGGCGGAGTTGACGGCCGCCGATCTTGCCAACTCCGGGCAGGCAATAGCGGAGCCAGCGGCTGGGGAAGCACAGCCCGAACACATAAAAGAACCAGTTGTTGCACAAATGGAATCCGTCCCCTCCGAAACGCCCTCCATGGAAGGCGGGGAAGAGACCGAGTTGAAAGGAAATGAAATCATGGCCGACGTTATGGAAACCACCAAGAAATATGCCGAAGACGCCAAGGAAAAGTTCCAGTCGGCGTTTGCCGAAATGAGCGAGAAGGCCAAGACCGGCGTAGAGAAGTCGACCAAGGCGTTCGAAGAGTTCAGCGACCTTGCCAAGGGCAATGTCGAGGCGTTCGTCGAATCGGGCAAGATCGCGACCAAGGGCGTCGAGTCCATCGGTCAGGATGCTGCCGAATATGGCCGCATGACCTTCGAAAAGGCTTCGGCCGCGATGAAGAGCCTGGCCGCCGTCAAGTCGCCGACCGAATTCTTCCAGCTCCAGAGCGAGCTGCTGTCGAGCACGTTCGACGCCTTTGCCAAGGAAACCGCGAAGAACAGCGAAGCGCTGCTCAAGCTGGCCGGCGAAGTCGCTCAGCCGATCAGCACCCGCGTTTCGGTCGTGACCGAAAAGGTGCGCTCGCTCGCGGCCTGAGCCGCATAGTAAGGATCGTTCCGGAATGGCCCTGTCTCCTCTGCGAGGCGGGGCCATTTTCCGTTCGGGGACCGTGCGCCCGGAATCGTCCGCCGCGCCCTGATTACCCTCTGTTATGATTTCTGTGCGACTCAGCCAAAATGAACCGCCAGAACCAATGCACCCCCTTGCCGAAATCATCGGCACCCGCCATATTTGGCGCGATGACGGGACATGACGGGAATCCGGTAATTTCGATGACGCAGGCGCCAGCATGGATGATGGCGAATCGCGACCATGAGGACGATGGCGGCCCCAGCGTGGGCATCGCCACGCGCACACGTACGCGCACCAAGCGCCCTTCCCTCTACAAGGTGCTGATGCTGAACGATGATTACACTCCCATGGAGTTCGTCGTTCATGTGCTCCAGCGCTTCTTCAAGATGGACATGGAAGAGGCGACGCGGGTGATGCTGCATGTGCATCAGCGCGGCGTCGGCATCTGCGGTATATTCAGCTATGAAGTGGCCGAAACCAAGGTCAATCAGGTGATGGACTTCGCCCGCCAGAATCAGCACCCGTTGCAGTGCACGCTGGAAAAGGCCTGAACCTCTCTCGCCGCACCGGGCCGCGCGACCTTTTCTTTCTCTCAATCTGACGCTTGGCGAAGCGCACCGCCTGCGTTATGACCGCTGCCATGCAGTCCTTCTCCCCCCGGCCCATCCTTCTCGCCATGGGCGCCCTCGCCACACTCGCCACGCTTTCCGCCTGCGCTTCAAACAAGCGCAAGGCCGACACGCAATATGTCGCGCGCGATGTCTCCACGCTCTACAACAGCGCGAAATACCGGCTCGACCGGGGCCAGTTCAAGCTCGCCGCCGCGCTGTTCGACGAGGTCGAGCGCCAGCACCCCTATTCGCCCTGGGCGCGGCGCGCCCAGCTGATGAGCGCTTTTTCCTATTATATGAACAAGGATTATACCGAGGCGACATCGGGCGCGCAGCGCTTCCTCGCGATCCACCCCGGCAACAAGGACGCGCCCTACGCCTTCTACCTGATCGCGCTGTGCTATTATGAGCAGATCGCCGATGTCACGCGCGACCAGAAGATCACCAGTCAGGCGCGTGACGCGCTGGGCGAGCTGATCCGCCGCTATCCGCAGACCCAATATGCCGCCGACGCCCGGCTGAAGCTCGATCTCGTCAACGACCATCTCGCGGGCAAGGAGATGGAGATTGGCCGTTTCTATCAGCGCCGCGGGCAATGGCTGGCGGCGACAGTGCGTTTCCGCAACGTGATCGACACATATCAGACCACAACCCACACGCCCGAAGCGCTGGAGCGCCTGGTCGAGAGTTATCTGGTGCTCGGTATTCCCGAAGAAGCGAAGAGGGCGGCGGCCGTGCTCGGCGCCAATTACCCCGGCACCAAATGGTATGAGCATGCCTACAAGCTCATGCAGGAACATGGCGCCGGGGCATGATATAGCGCGGCAATGCTGACCGCGCTTTCCATCCGCAATATCGTGTTGATCGAGGCGCTGGACCTCGAATTTTCCTGCGGGCTGGGCGTGCTGACCGGCGAGACGGGCGCGGGTAAATCCATCCTGCTTGATTCGCTGGGGCTGGCGCTCGGCATGCGCGCGGAAAGTTCGCTGGTGCGCGGCGGCGCGGATCAGGCGAGCGTCACCGCGACCTTCGAGCCGGGTGATGCGGCAGGGCGGATCGCGGCGCTTGTCGAGGAAAGCGGCATTGCGCTGGAACCGGGCGAGCCTGTCCTCATCCGCCGCACATTGAAGGCCGACGGCGGCAGCCGCGCCTTCCTCAACGACCAGCCCTGCTCGGCGGCGCTGTTGCGCGAAGTGGGAGCCGCACTTGTCGAAATCCACGGCCAGCATGACGACCGGGGGTTGCTCAATCCGACGGGGCACCGCGCGCTGCTCGATGCTTTCGGGCGCTGCGATACGGCATCGGTGGCGAGCGCGCATGGCGCATGGCGCGCGGCGGAAACCGCGCTGGACGCGGCGCGCGAGGAGATCGCGCATGCCGTGCGGGATCGCGACTATCTCACCCATGTCGTAGCGGAATTGCAGGCGTTTGCGCCCGAACCCGGCGAGGAAGCGGCGCTGGCGGAAGAGCGCGCGACCATGCAGCGCGGCGAGAAGCTGGGCGACGATCTGGCCGCGCTCAAGGATCTGCTCGGCGGGTCGGATGGCGGCCTTGCCCAGCTCCGGCAGGCGGCGCGACGGCTGGACAGGATCGCGCACGACCACGATCTGCTGGCGCAGGCGCTCTCAGCGCTGGACCGGGCGGTGATTGAGGCCAGCGAGGCGGAGGACATGCTGGCGCGTGCCGCGGAGGCGCTGAGCTATGATCCGGCGCGGCTCGAAGCGGTCGAGGCGCGGCTGTTCGACCTGCGCGCGCTCGCCCGCAAGCATCAGGTGCAGCCCGATGATCTCGCGGCATTGGCGGAGGAACTGGCAGGCCGGCTCTCGCGAATCGAGGCAGGCGAGGAGGGGCTGGCGGCGCTGGAACGCGCAGCGATAGCGGCTCAGGGCGCCTATGAGACGGCGGCGATGGCGCTGTCCGATGCGCGGCGCGCGGCGGCGGTGCGGCTCGACAACGCGGTGGCGGGCGAGCTTGCGCCGCTTAAGCTCGATGCCGCAAGGTTTCGCACGGTGGTGGATGGGCTGCCGCAAGGCCAGTGGGGCGAGCGCGGCATGGACCGGGTGGAGTTCGAGATTTCGACCAACCCCGGCGCGCCGTTCGCGCCGCTTACTAAGATCGCGTCCGGCGGCGAGCTGTCGCGCTTCATATTGGCGCTCAAGGTCGCGCTTGCGGAGCAGGGCGGCGCGCGCACGATGATCTTCGACGAGATCGACCGGGGCGTTGGCGGTGCGGTGGCGTCCGCCATTGGCGACCGGCTGGCGCGGCTTGCCGGAAACGGGCAAGTAATCGTGGTGACGCACAGCCCGCAGGTCGCGGCGAGGGGCGGCGCGCATATGGTGATTTCCAAATCGTCCGAAGATATGGTCACGCGCACCGATGTGAAACCGCTTGATGAAGCGGGGCGGCGCGAGGAAATCGCGCGGATGCTGTCGGGCGCGGACGTTACGCCCGAAGCCCGCGCGCAGGCGGACCGGCTGCTGGAACGCGTGTGATGACCGACCTCGCCTCCCTCTCTGATGCAGACGTCGCCAATCGCCTGATGCGCCTGGCGAAGGAAATCGCGCGGCATAACCGGCTCTATCACGCGGACGACGCGCCGGAGATCAGCGACGCCGATTATGACGCGCTGGTGCGCGAGAACAATGCCCTGGAAGCGGCGTTTCCGCATCTGATCCGCGCGGACAGCCCGAACGCTCAGGTCGGCGCGGCTGTGGGAGGCTCGCCGCTCGCCAAGGTGCGCCATGAAAAACGGCTCTACAGCCTCGACAATGCATTTGCCGACGAAGATGTGGCGGAGTTCATCGCGCGGGTGCGGCGCTACCTCAACCTGCCCGAATGCGAGCAGGTGGCTATGACCGCCGAGGACAAGATCGACGGGCTTTCGCTCTCGATCCGTTATGAGGGCCGCCGCCTCGTGATGGCCTCCACACGCGGCGACGGCGAAGTGGGCGAGGATGTGACCGCCAATGTCCGCACCATCGCCGACATTCCACAGGAACTGCCTGCGAGCGCGCCGGACATCTTCGAGGTGCGCGGCGAGGTCTATATGGCCAAGGCCGATTTCAACGCGCTGAACGCGCGTCAGGAAGCCGCAGGAGAGAAAATCTTCGCCAACCCGCGCAACGCCGCCGCCGGGTCGCTGCGCCAAAAGGATGCGGGCGTGACCGCGACGCGTCCGCTGCGTTTCCTCGCCCATGGCTGGGGCGTTGCGAGCGCGGTTCCGGGCGATACGCAGCATGCGGTGATCGAAACGATCAGGCGCTGGGGTTTTCCGGTTTCGGAGCATTTCGTGCGGCTGGAGAGCGCGGATGCATTGCTCGCCCATTATCGGCGAATAGAGGCCGAACGCGCCGACATGCCCTATGACATAGACGGCGTGGTCTACAAGGTCGACCGGCTCGACTGGCAGGAGCGGCTGGGTTTCGTCGCCAAGGCGCCGCGCTGGGCGATCGCGCATAAATTCCCGGCGGAGCGCGCGCAAACGACGCTTGAGGCCATCGACATTCAGGTGGGGCGCACCGGCAAGCTGACGCCGGTCGGGCGGCTGAGCCCGGTGACGGTGGGCGGCGTGGTCGTTTCCAATGTGACGCTGCACAATCGCGACGAGATCGCGCGGCTGGGCGTGCGGGTGGGCGACCGTGTGGTGGTGCAGCGCGCGGGTGATGTTATCCCGCAGATCGTTGAGAATCTGACGCGGGAGGAAGCGCGTGAGGCATATGTTTTCCCCGATCATTGTCCGGCGTGCGGGTCGGAAGCGGTGGCGGAGGACGGCGAGGTCGATGTGCGCTGCACCGGCGGCCTCATCTGCCCGGCGCAGCGGATCGAGCGCCTGAAGCATTTCGTCAGCCGGGGCGCGCTCGATATCGAGGGGCTGGGGGAAAAGAGCATCGAGGAGTTCTTCGCGCTCGGATGGCTGGAGCATGGCCCGCCCGACATCTTCCGGCTGCATGAGCACAAAGCCGAGCTTCTGACCCGCGAGGGCTGGAAGGAAAAGTCTGTGGATAATTTGTTGGCGGCTGTGGAAAACAAGCGCGCTCCCGATGCGGCCCGTCTGCTGTTCGGGCTGGGCATCCGTCATATCGGCGCGGTGACGGCGCGGGATTTGATGAAGCGGTTCGAAACATTGCCACGATTGCGCGAGGTGGCGGAACGGGCGCGGGATGACGAAGCGGCGCACGCCGAACTGATCGGCATAGACGGCATCGGCGGTGCTGTGGTCGAGGCGCTGGGCGATTTCTTTCACGAGGAGCACAACCGGCAGGTGTGGGACGACCTGCTCTCCAAAG
The DNA here is from genome assembly GCA_964408525.1 of uncultured Sphingobium sp. Taxonomy (GTDB): domain Bacteria; phylum Pseudomonadota; class Alphaproteobacteria; order Sphingomonadales; family Sphingomonadaceae; genus Sphingobium. The sequence continues at coordinate 19,216 of CAYOZY010000005.1, forward strand.
TATCGCCGCCGCCCTATATCGTCGAGACGCTGGAAAGCCCCGTCTCCGGCCAGACCATCGTCTTTACCGGCAAGCTCGAAACCATGAGCCGCGACGAGGCCAAGGCGCAGGCCGAGCGGCTGGGCGCGCGCGCCGCAGGGTCGGTCAGCGCATCGACTGATCTCGTGGTGGCGGGGCCGGGCGCCGGATCGAAGCTCAAGAAGGCGGCGGACCTGGGCATCCGCGTGATCGACGAGGCCGAGTGGGCGGAAATCGTCTCAAGCGCGGGGTGAAGCGGCGAAACAGCATATCTCCAAATGGCCGGTTCAGACGAATCCCGTCGAGACAGACCGCCCGCCCCTGCGCATTGCCTTCATTCAGGGCAACGCCGCCGCGCTCGACGGGGACATGATCGACGCTTGAGCGTTATTTTACCGCGATTTCTGAATCGTCAAATGATGTCAATTGACTGGAAATCGCTCTAAAATCCGCCCATCCTTATGCCTGCCCAGATGGTGCGAGGGGTTCCAAGGTCGACCGAGCCTGACTGGTTGCGGGTGACGATCTCGGTGCCGGTCAGATTTTCGCCTCTCAGCTCAAGGCTCACAGTTTTCGAGAGCGGGATTGCCGCAAAGGCATTGAGCGTGGTCGCGGCCTTCAACCGGTCTGTCTCCAGATCATCCTCATATTGAGCGCCGGCATGGCGGAGTGTGAACGCCAATTTCCAGCCCTTGTGCGGCTGCCAGCCCAAAGTTGCGCTGGCGGCTATTTTGGGCGTTTGCGCCGGGCGCCTGCCGTCCAGCAACGCGGCGGTTCCGCTGGCTTTCACCTTCGCATCGGTCCATGCAAGCGAACCGTCGAAGCGGATAGGCCCGCTTTTCAGCCCGACGCCGAACTCCACGCCCCTGGCATGGATCGCATCGACATTCTGCCGCTCGCGCTGGATAGGGGTAAGCGTCACATTGGCGATGGCATGCCTGACCTTGTCGTCGAAGGCGATGACCGAAAGCCGCATATCCGCCGATGGCGCCCATTCGATACCCCCATCGAAACCCCGCAGCTTCTCGTTTCGCAGCGCCGGATTGGCCAGCGTCGTCACCGGGAAAACCGTAAACTGCCGGTAAAGCTCATTGAGGGTCGGCATGCGAAATCCGCTATAGCCGGCTATGCGCAGCCCCAGTCCGTTGCCAACCCCATAATAAGCGCCGCCTCGGAAAGTGCCTTCCCAGCCTGACCGGTCGGGAAAAACACTGTTCGAAGTGATCGCGCCGGATCCATTGCGAACAATGACGCTGCCGTCGCTGATCGACCAGTGGTCCGCGCGCGCACCCGCGGTCAGCACCAGCGCACCGAGCCTGAGATCGTTCTCGGCAAAGAACCCGAAATTGCTGTTGCGGCCGCCCACGCGACGCCGGGTGGTTATGGCGCCGGTCCCACCGTTGAAGGCTATCTCCTGCGCATTACCGTTCGATATGCGCCAGTCCATACCGATGCGGAGGACATTGTGTTCGCCCAGAGGCGGGCGCAGCTCCAGCTTGCCGCCTGTTCCCGACGTTGGCGTCTTATATTGATCGAGCACCTTGCGAAACGAGGTGGAGCTGATCGCGATATTCGAGAAATCGCGCAACTGATAATAAGCGAGGATGTCGAATTTCCAGTCTCCATGCCCGACGAGCCGGATGCTGACATCCTGCCCTTGCGAGCTGGAATCGGCGCCCTCGAAGCGCAGGGTGCGCTCATCCCGATAGACCAGCCCGCGCACCTGAAGCTCGACATCGGGGAAGAGCGGAACGACGGCACGCGGCGATACCGACCAGCTGTCATATCGCGCGCGGGCCGTGGCCGGAACACGTTGGGAGGGCGGCGTGGTATAAAAGCCCCTGCCCCGGTCCCACCGCCCGCCGAGGGTCGCAAGGCCCGCCCCCAGTTTGGGTGACAAGGCGCCCGAAAGCTCCGTCTCTCCCCGGTCATTGACCAGCAGCCCGGCATTGAGAAGCCCCAGTTCGTCGGCGTTCGCGCTTGTCAGCTCGATGATGCCGGCCACCGCCCCGGCCCCGAACGGACCCGATCCGCCGCCGCGCGTGATTCTCGCCAGCGCCAGCCGCTCAGGCGTTATCGCCGAAAGCGGGACATAGCCGAAAAACGGATCCGCCATCGGCACGCCGTCAAGCAGCACCAACGTCCTGCTGGTCGCGTTCCCGCCCAGCGCGCGCAGCGTCACGCCCTGGGCCGAGGGGTTGGACGAACGGCTATCCGACCGGCGAAACTGCTGAAACCCCGCAACTGAAGAGAGAACGTCCTCGATCCGGCCGGAAGCGGAGGTCAGCATGGCTTCGCGATCAATGATTTCGACATCATAGGCATTTGCCGATGCAGTATCGGCGAGGCCACGACCGACAACGATGATGCTAGCCTTTTCGTCCGCTGTCTGAGCGCTGGCCATTCCCGGCGTGACCATAGCCAAGCCCAGCAAAAACCGGCTCAAGCCCGACTTCATTCCTGCCCCCTTTTCGGCATGATCGTTTTCGCCGGTCTAATGAAGCAACCGGGCAGAAGCGACTCCTCAGTAGCGGCCAGCAGCAATTTTGTCTTGCGTCGGGGCAGGCCAGGCAGGAAACCAGCGCTGCATGTGGACCACCAGTCCCAAGCGCTTCAATTGGGCAAGAGCCGGTCATGATGTGCGGCCCGAATAAAATGGAGCATATGATTTGGCCTTTGGCTTCATCCGACAAGATGTCGGCAGAAGCTGTTGACAAGGGGGGAGCGGCTATCCTAATGCGCCGGTCCTACCCCGTGCCCAGATGGCGGAATTGGTAGACGCACCAGCTTCAGGTGCTGGCGCTCGCAAGGGCGTGGAGGTTCGAGTCCTCTTCTGGGCACCATTTGTTCTTCTCGGAACATCCCAAAAAGTGTATTAAACCCGCAGAAATCCAAGGGAATTGGCCCTTGGATCGTGCCGGATCGTCCCGCCTTTTCTCGGGGGTTCCGCACATTTTTGCGGGCCTTTTGCGGGCCTTTGCGAAAACCACATTGGGAAAAGGCCCGCACATGCCTCTGACCGAAACTCGGCTTCGCGCGCTCAAGCCAAAGGACAAACCGTACAAGGTCGCCGACGACCGCGGATTGTACATCGAGGTATCTCCATCGGGCGGAAAACTCTGGCGATTCCGCTATCGAGTCGGCACCGTCGAGAAGAAGCTCTCGATCGGCTCCTATCCGCATGGCGCAGTGGTGGAGTGACTACCTCGATACGATCCGGGAAGGCGGTAAAATCATCAATGTGGCGTTCTCCCATGGCAAGTAATGCTTGCTTTTTGAGCGCCATCATCGACGAAAAGAACGCTCAGCATTAAGTCTGATGCCGATCTCAAGAGACCCAAACTTCGGCGCTTTCGCTATCGAAGAAGGAGTATTTGGTATCTGAACCTGCACTCTTTTGATATTTGGACATCAAGCCATCGAGTTGTTTGAGCTTTTCCCCATCAGGCTTGTAGACACCAAAATATACATGTTTCGTGTCCGATGCAAAAATAGCGCGATAGATGTGCGCGTCGTTCTCATCTGCGCTGTGCCCATATATGAACATCGCGGCACCGTTACGGCGTAGGATGTCGTAGCAACGCCGGAGATAGGCGACAGAATTGATTTTTTTCATTTTCTGCACGCTCGTACCTTCGGCAACGTAAACCGGGAGACGACGTTTTTCGACAATGGTGTCGGTGATTGTCTTTACGACGCCGCTGCCTCGATCAAGTGCTTTGAGTATCCCGCCAGCGCCATCATCAAACAGGTGCAGGCCACCATGCAGGTTGAACAACTGACAATGCGCATCTTCGGAGAAGGGACCTCGAAACCTACCCAAGTCTTCGCCAAGACCGAATCCGTCCCGCAGATGACCTTTTTCGAGGTTCACCCAGTAGAGCAGCAGATCGTAATTGAGCGAAAAAACGCTCGAGAAATGTTGGAGGAATTTTGCACTGCTGGTGTAATCCAGATCTCCGCGATGCATCGGATGGGTCTTGTGAAGGGCATGGACGAGCGCCGCGCGCACCTCCTGCGCGTGCGTCTCTAACTCGGTCGCATGGCCATCGTTGCCATAGGCCTGCTCGACAATCACGGCGTCTTCGAGCGCGCGAACTACGGCCTCAAAATCAGCAGTGTTGAGTTTCTCAAAGAGATTGCGGATCGGCTTTCCTTCTTCGAGACCAGAAGCAGCCAGCAAGGTTGTATAAGTGAAGTATTTTGCAGAGAACCCGTTTCCAATCAGAAGCGCGCGATCACCACCCTCAGTATCTTTGATCGCCTCATCAAAACGTATTACATTTGGCATAAATTCCCCTTAGGCGAAAATATTTTTCTATGATTTATCTTTACGATCTGACGACGGAAGATTCATCAAACTGTATGGCAGTTCCCTTCAGATAGTGAATCGTGAGGGCTCTGGTCGCAGTTTAGCACCATGGCTCTCGACGTCCGGTCCAAGTGCGAGCGAGACCCTCACTGACGAGCCGATCCCCGAGCGATTGGCCGTGCCGAACGACGACGCGCAACTTGCGACCAAATCGGTCTTCATCGCGATTTCCGATCAGCCGGACCTCGAAAGCGCCTTCGTTCAACAGGTCGCGAAGCCGGTAAGTCGCCTTCATGCCAAGCTGGTACTCAGAATCACACTTGGGTTCGCTAATCTCGGGGGTGTCGATGTCAGCGATCCTGATCTTCTCGCCCTCGAGCCAGAAGGTGTCGCCATCCACGACGCAAGTGCGGCGCGTGATTCCGCAGAGTTCGAAGCGCGATGAGGTGCTTCCGGTCATCAGCGAAAGCTTAGGTGCAAGTTCTGAGGGCGCGATCGAGCTCAGACCGGACATCGGCCAATTCAACGCCAACATCCCGCCAGCGAATACGATCGAAAACGCGCCTAGTCCCAACATTCACTCCTTGCGCCGACGCTTGTCGCGCTGCTTCTTCAGTTTGTCCCGGAAATCGAAGCGAAGGACATTGTCATCCTTCGCGCCTCGGTCTTCTTTTCGAGCCATCAAACTCGGCCTTCCCCACTCCAGCAATCGCTTCTTCATTCAACCCTAGACGAACACCTTTCATATGCGCGAGCCAATTGCTTGCCATCGTTCAAGCACGCTGCGGACATAGCCAGCGATGGCAATTGTCCCGACACAGCTATCATTCCCTGATTCGGATTAGCTGAGCGAGAGCCGACCTACGTTCTTGCACTCGATGATGACGGTAATTGCCCTATCGGATTTTCAACGACTGGGATCATGAGGGCGACCGGGAGGATGTGGCCCAGTTCCTTGGCGAAAAGCTTGGCCTCGATGTCGCTTTAGAAGTGACCGAAAGCGTCATCCACGGGCGTAAAATGGAGCTGGAATATGCTGACGGTTCAAAGGCCATCGTCCTTCTTGACCAAGGCTTCGGATATTGGCGGACCGTTGGAAACCCACCCAAGCATGATTTCCGGAAAGCGGCGGCAGCGCAAGCGAGCGATCTCCATCGCTCTGACGTATTCGTCTCGGGAGCGGGAGAAAGCTATTTTGCCGTCAAGCGCGCGTCAGTGAAGATCGCTGTGGGAGTTCAGCAGGGACAATAATTTACAGTGGATACTGGGAGTTTTCGTTGATCGGGAGCTCCCATTCACTAGAAGCTAAATGCTTGCGACAGGGGGAAAGTTTGTCAGTTCATGCGACCGCAGCGGTGTGGGTGCGTTTTTTGCGCAACTACGGTCCGATTCCTACCAATGACAATATGTACGATGAGTCGATTCAGCGGGCACTGAAGCGGCACAAAATCGTCCCCATCACGCTTCCTGCCCCGTTAGTGGCCCGTTTGGTTGCAAATTTCCGACAAGACACGCCGGTTTCCCACATTATCACAGGCACTGCAGGCGACGGAAAAACCTATCATTGCCGTGAGGTTTGGACCGAGCTCGCCGGAGATCCCGCGATCTGGAACGAGGGTGCAAAAGTCCAAACCCTCCCACTCGGGTCGCGCTCGCTGGTTATCGTCAAGGATTTGAGCGAACTGCGCGACGATGAAAGCGTCGACCTGATCGAAGCGTTTGCTCATGATGTGGCCAATCCCCATGCCTCGACCTGTTATTTGTTCGCGGCCAATCATGGTCAGCTCCTCGAAAAACTGAAATCAACGCCGCAAAGCGCTGCGATAAAGCGCGTGACCGCCGTTATCGAAGAGCTGCTGGTCACCGGTATCAATCCGGATCCGGCCATTGCGCTTGACCTCGATGATCTCAGCCGCACGCCCGCAGCGGACATGGTGATGCGCATCATTGAGGCGGTCACAACGCACGACGGCTGGGAGGGTTGTGGCAGCTGCTCCGCCAATTCTGGCGACAGTATCTGTCCGATCTTTGAGAATCGGCGGCGTCTTATGAGTGAGGAGGAACCATTTAAGCGCCGGCTAGCATCACTCATCGAGCTCAGCGAACGCAATGGCAGCCATTTTCCAGTGCGCCAGCTTCTTGCACTCGTCGCTAACAGTATTCTGGGGCATCCCGAGGCACGCGACGGCTTGATGAGCTGTGCCGAAGTGCCGCGGATCGTGGAAGAAAGCAAAACCGACCTCGCCAGCATCTATCGCAACATTTTCGGCGAAAATCTTCGTCCAAGCCGGGCCGAAAAGACGGAACTGTTCCGTAAGCTGAATGCATTTGGGATCGGCGCGGAAACCAGCAATCGCGTCGACAACCTTCTCGTCTATGGTGCCGACGATCCGGCATATCGTGAAGACTTCGAGCAGCTGGTCCTAGCCGACACCGTTTATGGCGCAACGCCCAGCTATCTTACTGCTCAACGCGCGTACTTGGAGGGCGCGGACTCGACCGATCGCAACGCTTTTCTTGCTAATCTCAAGGCGCAACGTCAGCGCCTCTTCTTCACAATGCCTGACGAACTAGCGGCAGACTACGACCTCTGGGACCTGACGGTATTCCGTTATGCGGGTCTCTACCTTGAGGTTGCTGAAAAGCTCGAAGCGAGGCAGCCTGTGCCGCGCCAGGCTGTGACGATGATCGTGAGAGGCCTCAATCGAATTTTCACCGGCATGCTGGTGCAGAACCAGGATGAACTCGTGCTTGCGACATCCGGGAGTTATTCTCAATCCAAGCGCAGTCCGTTGCTCGACGAGCTCATTTCTGTCCCGCGTCAGGCAGGTGAAGAGGTAACGGTTGTCGCAGATGCCTCAGGCGGCTTTTGTGTCTCAGTAAGGCTTGTGCGGGGTTCCGATATACCACTCGTCAGCCTCACGCTTTCACCAACCCGATTTGAGTTCTTGGGCCGCGTTGCAGAAGGCGCGTTGCCGAGCAGTTTTTCGCTCGAGTGTCACGAAGATCTCCTGGCTTTCAAGGCCAGGCTACTTCGCGAGACCGAAAACCGCCGCAAGCTGGACGGTGAAGACGAGATCAATGACGGAGAAATGATGCTTCGCTTTATCGACCTTGGAAACGACGGCCGAGCGATCGCTCGCCGAGTGATTGTGCGGGTTTGATCATGGAAATACTCAATCGTCCCGCAGGCTATGAAGATCGCCATGGTCCAGATTTTTGGATCGACGAGGCTATCTGGGGGCATCGCCTCTATGATGAGCAAACACCGTGGCTCACTTTCCTTGAATTTATGACCGTGCTCCTCGCCGAGAACCGCGCTGGGCAGGCACTACGCGAGGAGACGCTCAACACCCTTTCGTATCGGCCGCAACTTCAGCTGCGGCTGCGCAATCTCATTTTCAACAACCCGCATATTGTAACGGTATTGGCCGAGGGCCGGGCTGATGATGCTGCGTGGGCGCTTTGGCTCGGCAAGATTGCCGAATCCGCTAGCGGCATTGAGGAACGCGACTTTTCTTATCTACGGGAGCGGTTTGAAAGCTTTCAGGATTTCGCTGACGTTATCCGCTTTCTTCAAGGATCCTCCATCGAAGGGTCGAGCAACAAGCGCTGGAGCTCGAAGTTCGTGTTACCGCTAGCGATGAGACTGCGGGCTTGGCGGCAACGCGCTGTTCGAGTTCAGCCGTGGCATCGGGGACATCGCCGGCCAGCACCGCTTCGGCGACCCGCTGGCTTCAGACCGACATCGCCCAATTCTTCGAGGAACTCATCTGCGAGCTGCCAGCGGCCCTCGAACGCGTTCTTGGGAACCAGGTGCACGACGTGAAGCCGCGGTGGGCCAAGGGTACTGCGCACCGCGTGGCGCGGCTTCTTGCCGATCACATCGACGAATTGGAGCGCAAGGATGCGCTGCTCGGCGACATCTATGCTGCCACGCTGGGAGGTCGCCATGACTGAAGATGAGGTGCAGGCGGCGCCAGCGCCGAGGCGTGTGACACGCCTCATCCGGCTCAAGGAAGTGCAACACCGCGTAGGTCTTGGCCGATCGACGATCTATCGCTGGATGGCGGAGGGGAAATTTCCGAAGCCCATCCAACTTGGCGGATACGCAGTCGCGTGGGCTCAGGAGGACATTGATGGTTGGATCGCAACCAGGCTTGGGTAACCGCTCATGTTCTGAAGCAGATGTTTTTATCCCGCATTTTCAATTTTCGGGGAAATGCGGGATAACATTTTGGTTCAATGCCTTCGTTATGCGCAATTCACGTATTGCGCTCGCAATGCATATTGAGTCCTGAGGTCCGACGTTCCGGCCTCGCTGCCGTGGGGCCCGATTGACAGGGCCGGACTCGACCTGCACTTTCGCCCTGTCAGCAGGGAGACGATCGTGTCGAAGAAGATTAGTGGCGCCGAATATCCTCTTTCCAAGATTTTCTCGTCCGATTTTGAATATGTCATCCCTTCTTATCAGCGACCTTACGCCTGGACTCCCGATCAGGCCGCCGAACTCTTTGATGACCTGATCACCTTCTTTCGGGCTGAAGAGGAGGAAGGCTATTTTCTTGGCAGTATCGTGCTGATCAAATCAGAGGATAGCGCTTATTCGCAGGTCATCGACGGACAACAGCGCTTAACGACACTCACAATTCTGCTGGCAGCAATGGCCTGCGCAAACGATGGTGAGGACAAGGAGGAGCTTCGCCCGTACATCCTCGAGCCGGGCAAGAAGATGGAAGGAATCCTGCCTAAACCCCGACTGTCCTTGCGTGAGCGCGATAGAGCCTTCTTCGCCAAATACATCCAGAGTCTGAAGCTAGATGCTCTGATAGATCTCGACCCTTCGTCGCTGGACAACGAGTCACAGGTCAACATCCGGGCAAACGCTAAGCATTTTGTTCAGGCAGTCGCCGACGCCTTGCCGACGCCGGAGAAGTTGCGCGCTTTCGTCACCTTTCTTTTGACGCGATGCTATCTGGTTGCCGTCTCGACGGCCAGCCAGGAATCGGCTTTCGCGACGCACTGGACGGCGACATTTATGATTTGACGCCACGGCGCCGCAACTACCTGATCCTTCGGTTGGATTCCTTCATCTCTGACGGGGCCGCAACCTATGATCCCTCAGTCCTCACGATTGAGCACGTTCTCCCGCAGACGGTGCCAGCTGACAGCGAGTGGAGGACATGGTGGCCTGATCCAGCCGAACGCAAGGAGTGGGTGCATCGTCTCGCAAATCTCGTTCCCCTTAATAAGAAGAAGAATTCGGCTGCACAGAATTACGAATTCGGTCCAAAATGTGAGATATACTTCTCAGGAACAAAAAATGTCTCCTCATATGCCCTAACAAGCCAGGTCATGAAGCAGAAGAAATGGACTCCAAAGGTTGTAGAGGATCGTCAGCAGCAACTGCTCGAAATCCTATACGAGAATTGGGACATCCAGGAGACCTAGAGCACGCTTCGCTCGCAGGCCTGTCAATGGGTCAAGCACTCTTTGCCAGGGCCGGAGCTGTCTGCTGTGTGTGGCGGCACTCGGGGAATTGATTGCAGCCGTAAAAGGTCGTGTCGTTCCGTCCTTTACGTTCAACCAACTCGCCGACCAGGCAACTGGGACACTGATCGAGTTCCTTGCCATCGATGGTTTCAAACCGGACTTCGTTGCCGGCGATCTCGCAAAGCTCGCGAATGTAGCGTGAGGGCTTGCGTCTATTGCAGAGGATGAACGCCCCTCTACTGGCGCGGGTGAGAGCGACATAGAAGAGACGGCGCTCCTCCGCATAGCGCCCTGTCTCGACGAGGCGCACTGCGTCGCCGATCATCGAATCGAAGTCGATACGCTTCGCCTCGTCGAGCTTGCGTGAATAGGCTTCGGTGATCAGCCAGACTGCTCGCGCGAAATGCTGCGCACGGGGTTTGTCATGGAGGGACTTGGCCCGTTCGAGCAGCATCTCCAGAGTAAGCTGGCTAGCCCGGATATGCTTGATGCACACGCCGATGAGCTTCTGGTAGTGCGTGATCACTACCGGCTCGATCGCCTTGAGGATCTCGTCGACACTCTTCTCGGTCAGCGGAATTTCGCGTTTGACCAGCTCCGCCTCGAGATGCGGCAACAGCGTTCCATCGCGCGCCTGTGCCGAGGTAGTCTCGAAGAAATCCAACTCTTTGCGCTTGTACCCGGCGCGTTTGCCCTTGGTGTGCTCGGCGTAGTTCGCAAAGGGCGAGGAACCATCCGCGTTGATCGCGAAATGCTCGTGGAACGTGCCGGTCAGGGGGTAATGGAAGTCAGGTTGGACAAAGCGCTCATTCCCGTCCTCTTCCTCGAATGAAATCTGCTTCTCATATTCGAACTCGACCGAATGCACCCACACCCAAGCCCACCCGTTCACGATCATCTCGAGCTCGATATTGCGCGTAGCAGGGCACGCCCGCTTGACTGAACCACCGCCCCGCCTGCCTTCGTGATAATAGTCGACCGTGCCAACGTCCATTTGCTCGGTCAGGAATGCCATGCACAAAACCCGCTTGTACGGGTCGATGGGCACGTAGCCAGTCGACACTTTGCCGACAGGGTCGAGGCGAAGCTCCTTGTTCGCGATGAGACCTGCCAAAAAGTCTCTGGCTTCCGGACCGAACGGTTGCTCCATTTCGGGCGCGTCGATGAACGCAAAGCGGAAGGGGACGCGTTCGACCCAAGCCTCACGGTAAGGATGCCAGACGTTTGCCAGGAAGCCGTCGCCGTCGAAGACTTTTCGGACAACCGCCTTCAACGCCTCGTCGGGACCCGCAGGGCCTGGATCATCGGGAACGATGATCATGCCTACCTGCCTCGGCGAATGCAGTACGGTCCTTGCTGTTCAGCGTTTGCGCGGACTTCGAATGGGTGGCAGACGGACCTTTACCGGGCCAACGCAGGAGCCAAGCAAAGCGTTCAGGATCCTGGCGAAGCAGAAATTCACGAATGCGCTGCTGTTCCTGCAAGGGAGAGCGCATCAGCACCCCTCGCAATTCATGATCGATCGCTTGGCGCGGCGCTCCTAAGCTCTCGGCCTTTGTATACCACTCGTGCCCTGTTGGGAGGTCCCCAAGCTCGATGTGAACAGCACCCAACAACGTGCATGGCCTGTAATCACTTGAGGTCAGTTCATGCGCTTCGCTTGCCAGTGCCTTCGCCTCGTCAAAACGGCGTAAGTCACGCATTGCTCCGCCGCGGGTTGTCGCCAAGGCCGATCTGAGTTTGGGATTTGCCCCGACCTTTGCCAAGGCCGCCTCGGTCAGACGCAAAGCTCGCTCCGGTTCACCAGCCTTACGCCAATGCCCGCTCGCATTCACGACATTCCAGGGGTCACCGCTGCTTTCCCACGCTTTGGTCAGGGCTGTGGCTTCCAATGCATGCCAGGCTCTCTGCAGCTCGTCGGTCCAGCAGTAATCGGCCTCGGTCTTGAGCCATGCGAGGTCATCGACTTTGAGGCGTTGGCCATTGGCGACTTGCCTGAGAAGCCCCATTGCACGCGGATAATCTTCGCTTTCGATATATCCCACGCCGAAGCGCTGTCTTAGCTCCTTGGCCTCTCGCTTTCGACGGAGTGCCGGGTCGTTCGCCATGGCGGCAAAGGTCGCCTGGACTGCAGCCGCCCTGGCCTCAGTGCGTTCCGCTAATTCTGCCGCATCCTTCAGGGCCTTAACCGCAGCCTCCTCAATGCGCACTTTCTGCTCCTGCTCGGCCGCGGCCCGAAACTCTCCCTGGGTTGTCTTGCCTTCGGCCAAGGTGACGAGTGCATGCAGGCCGGTCGTGGCGAGAAACTGCCGCTGTAGCGCGGTCACTTGTTCGCCTGCATCAATCTTCAAGAGAATCCCATTCAACCGGGCCCCCAGTTGAGTCGCGCCGGGGAGGTCCTCAAGAAAATAGCGTTTCGCCAAATCGGCGTGCAGAGATCGTGTCATGGCCCTATTTTGCGTTCGTGGTCCTGCGCGCCTAAGATATCTTCAATTCCGATATCGTGCGACTTTCTATGTGGCACGCTGGCCTTTTGGATCTCTTAACATCTCAAGGTGAGCTCGTCGTATGACCGCGGGGCCTATTATCTAATGTTGACATGATGCTGGAAGGCAAGAAGCTCGGCGTCATGCAAAGTGAATCGACCATCCGCCGCCTGCACGTCCCGGTATTGCGACCCGAAGACGTGATCCATCACCTCGGATCTCCAACGCATTGGCAACCAGGTCGTTCTGCCAAATCGGTGGCTGATCTCTGGTTTTCTGCGAACGGGCTTCCGCCTTCAGTGAAATCGGCTCTCGATCATGACCCCGCGTTCAAGGGAGCCACATTGGTCGACGCGTTTTTTGAGCGCCCGGTCGACCTCGGTGATGGTCAGCGACCGAGCCAGACCGATCTCATGGCAATCCTTCGCCTTGATGGGCGTCTTGGCGTTCTGGCCGTCGAAGCGAAGGTGGACGAGACTTTCGGTCCCACAGTCCAGGAATGGCTTTCAGAGGCAAAAGGGGATGCGACCGCACGCCCGGCACGCCTGGAGCGGCTATGCCGAATTCTCGATCTCGATCCGGCGACGGTCGGGAAAATTCGATACCAACTCATTCACCGCACAGCCTCCGCAGTCATCGAAGCCCAACGCTATTGCGCGCGTGATGCAGCGATGATCGTTCAGAGCTTTTGCCCCAAACGCTCTTGGTTTGACGACTACCGGGCCTTTGCCGAGGCCATGGGTTTTCCAGATGCGCCAGTCGGCGCAATCAGTCCGGCAAAGGTCTGCGACGGCGTTGCACTGCGGATTGGATGGGTAGCGGAGCCAAACGGAGGGGCGGTCAAGCGGCTCGGGACGGCACGCACCGTTCCTTCGCTCACGGAATTGGGCCGGGTACAGCTGTCGAAATCCTTCTTCATGCGCGACATGCTCTATTCGGAAGTAGCCATGGTCCACGGGCTCAACAACGCGCCCGATGACCCGGACCTGGCCATTGAGGCGGGCAAGCGGCTGTGCGAGGAACTGCTCGAGCCACTACAGAATCACTGGGGGCGGATCGCGATCCGCTCGGCCTACCGCTCGTGCGAGGTGAACGGCTTCTGCAACGAAATGCAGCGAAAGAAGAAGGCTGGCTACACCTGCGCGTCCAACGAGAGCAACTACGCCGGGCACATTTGGGATCGCCTTGACGCCGGAGGCTGCATGGGGGCGATGGCCTGCGTAGTCGTTCCCAGTTTCTGGGCGAAGCATCAGGAGCCAGGTGATTGGCGGATCATGGCGCGATGGGTTCACGAGAATCTGCCTTATTCGACGCTGTATTTCTTTCCGACCTATTGGGCGTTCAACATCGGCTGGCATGAGCGGCCCGAACGGACGATCAAAAGCTATGCGGAGCCGGCAGGCCTATTCACGCCTTAAGATGGAAAAACGAACTGGTGACGTGCGAGCCTGCGATCACATCAACAGACCGCGTAAACCTCGCGCTGATGAGGATCGTGCGAGATTGTGCGAGGCAAGTTGGAACGTTGCAGGAACGAGTTTTTGCGGGCCTTTCGGTCCCTGAAGCGTCCAATTTTCCGCTTTTGTTCACGGTGTGGAAATGGCGGAAATCCGCCATTCTTGTAAGCTTCGAGTCCCTGAATTGGACTCGAACCTCTAGACCACATTGAAATGCGGGCTTTTCTGCGGGCCTTCGCAAAAACCACATCAGCTATGTTGCTGTTATAACACACAAAATGTAATAAGATGCGAGTCCTCTTCTGGGCACCAGATTTTTGTTCGCGCACAGCCGCCAACAGTTGCAAAACCCCCGAAAATCGGTGCTGTCAGTCTAATGCTAACCTGTCTCCACTTGTGACGATTTGCTGCATAGAAAGACCGACATGAAAGCCATTTCCTACAA
>CAYOZY010000006.1:0-28954 GCA_964408525.1 uncultured Sphingobium sp.
GACATCGTGCAGCGCCTCTTCCATCGCCGCGATGACCTTGGGGTGCTGGCCCATGGCGAGATAATCGTTCGAGCACCAGACGGTGATCGGCTTGGGGCCATTATGCCCGTGAAAGCAGCGCGCATTGGGAAAGGCGCCCTTGTTACGCAATATGTCGATGAAAACCCGATAGCGGCCTTCGCTGTGCAGGCGGTCAATCGCCTGAGAAAAAATATGCTTGTAGTTCGTCATATTCTGCGCTGCCGACCCTTGTTTTCCTGCCGCATATCGCCCTGAATCCCTGCCCATTAGCGGCCATCGGCCGGAAATTCCAGCGATAACGGTTCGCAACAAGCCGCGTTATAATAGCGTTATAGCTCACAGAACCTTGATCTGGGACAAACCATATCCTTCAAGTGCGGGACGAAGCGCTTCTACATCAGGGTCGATCTTCGTGAACACAGCGAGCCCGGTGGGCGGCGCATCGGGCCAGGGCGCATCGCCATTGAGATAGGCGATGCGGCGGGCGATGCCCTCTCCGCCGTGCAGGAAAGCGAGGGGACGCGCGCCCAATTCACGCGCCGCCACCGCCAATTCCGCTCCCACCAGTGGAAAATGGGTGCAAGCGAGCACGACGCTGTCCATCTCGTTTCCTCGCGGCTGTTCGATCAGGCCCACCAGCGCCGTCCGCGCTACCTCCGGATCAACCGCCTGCCCGCGCAGCTTCGCTTCGGCCAATGCGACCAGCGCAGCGCTGCCATGGCGCAATATCGTGCAATCCGCGCCATGTTCGGCGGCGAGCCGGTCGACATAGGGCTGGCGCACGGTCGCCTCTGTTCCCAGCACGCCGATGACGCGGGTTTTCGACGAAAGCGCGGCGGGCTTTATCGCGGGCACGGTGCCCACCACAGGAATATCGAGCGCGGCACGGACGGCGGCGAGCGCGATCGTCGATGCGGTGTTGCAGGCAATCACCGCGATGCGCGGGCGAAAGCGCTCCACCAACCGGCCAAGCAGAGCGGGCACGCGCGCCGCGATCTCCGCCTCGCTCTTCGTGCCATAGGGAAAGCCCGCGCGGTCGGCAGCATAGACAACCGGCATGTGCGGCAGAAGCTTTTGCGCCGGTTCGAGGATCGAAAGCCCGCCCACGCCGGAATCGAAGAACAGGACGGGAGCGGCGCTTTCAGTTGACATGACGACGGCCTATCTCCGGTCGTGCCGTCATGCAATCATATCCCGCCCGCAATGGCGGGCCAGCCGCCCGCTTCCAGACCAGCCGCCAATGCGGCGGCACAGGCATCGAGCACATCCTGCCTGGTGGATCGGACGACGAAGTTGCACCCCACCCGGCCTTCGCGAAAAAAGGGATAGCTGCCGATCTGGCTGCCTTCATGCGCCCGCTCGGTGGCGAGCAGCAGGCCGGCGATCTCGCTTTCCGCCACCCAGCAGCCGACCTGCGCCGAGAGGACCGGGTCCCCTCCCTCCAATGTGCCGGTCAGCGCGTCGAGCATGCCCGCGGTGATATGCGGCACGCCCGCCATGATGAAGAGACTGCCGCAGCGTATGCCCGGCGCGCCCGACCAGCGATTGGGGATCAAATCCGCGCCCTGCGGCACGCGGGCCATGCGCAACCGCCCTTCGTTAAGGCCGCCACGCGTTTCGTAATAGCGCTCCAGCATCGCCCGCGCTTCCGGATGGATGACGACCGGCACATCCAGCGCCGCCGCGATGGCGTCGACCGTAATGTCGTCATGCGTCGGACCGATGCCGCCGGTCGTGAACAGATAATCGTTGCGCGCGCGGAGCTGGTTCACCGCCTCGACGATCGCGCCCTCGACATCGGGCACGACGCGAACCTCGCGCAGGCGGATGCCCTGCACATTGAGCCAGCTCGCGATCTGCGCGACATTCTTGTCCTGGGTGCGGCCCGAAAGGATTTCATCGCCGATGACGATCAGCGCGGCGGTCCAGATGCGTTCACTCACGCCGGTCTTGCTTCCATGATCGTCATGCACAGCACGCATTGTCTCCTCGTTGGCCGATCCTTGCGCCGAAGCGGCGGTTCGATCAAGCCCCTCGTCATTGCGAAACATCGCCGCTATATGGGTAACATGACCGATTATATGACGATGACGGCGGAAACGCCGCCCACGCGCTCGACCGCGATCAAACTCTATGACGATAGCGGCTTTGCGGGCATGCGCAAGGCGGGCAGGCTGGCGGCGGATATCCTCGACGCGCTTCCGCCCTACGTCGTTCCCGGCGTCACTACGGCCGAGCTGGACGATATCGTCCGCCGCCTGACGATCGAAGGCGGCGGCGTGCCCGCGACCATGGGCTATCGCGGCTATGAGCATAGCTGCTGCACCTCGATCAATAACGTGATCTGCCACGGTATTCCGGGCGACCGGGAACTGAAGGAGGGCGACATCGTCAATATCGACGTGACGCCGATCATCGACGGCTGGCATGGCGACAGCAGCCGGATGTATATTGCAGGCGATGCGCCGATCAAGGCGCGCCGCCTCATCGATGTGACCTATGAGTGCCTGATGCTGGGCATCGAACAGGCAAAGCCCGGCAATCATCTGGGCGACATCGGCCACGCTATCCAGAAACATGCGGAAAGGCACCGTTATGGCGTGGTGCGCGATTTCTGCGGCCATGGCCTGGGCCGCGTGTTCCACGATGCGCCCGAAGTGGTGCATGTCGGCACTCCAGGCAGCGGGCCAGAGCTGAAACCCGGCATGTTCTTCACCATCGAGCCGATGATCAACATCGGCAAGCCGGGGGTCAAGATGATGGACGACGGCTGGACGGCGGTGACGCGCGACCGGACGCTTTCCGCGCAGTTCGAGCACAGCATCGGCATTACCGAGACCGGATGCGAGATTTTCACGAAAAGCGCCAGAGGGCTGGACTGCCCACCCTATGCCTGAGACATGAAAAAGGGGCCAGACGGCCCCTTTTCCTTATGATCCGATGTTCAGGAAATCATCTGCGCAGGCGTTCGGCCAGCGATTGCAGTGTGATATCCGGAATTACCGTGCACGGA
Source organism: uncultured Sphingobium sp. (assembly GCA_964408525.1). Classification (GTDB taxonomy): domain Bacteria; phylum Pseudomonadota; class Alphaproteobacteria; order Sphingomonadales; family Sphingomonadaceae; genus Sphingobium. Next base: position 3,035 of record CAYOZY010000006.1, read on the forward strand.
TCCTCGGCGCGCACGAGCGCGGCGAGCCAGTTGCTGCGCTGGCCCATTTCGTCGAGCCTTTGCAGATGCGCCATACAGCGCAGCATGACCTCTTCGTCCAGGCACAGCTGAACGCCGATCTCTTCCATGTCCTCACGGAGCTGGTCGAGCTCGGCGGCAATCTTGGCCCTCAGGTTGAGGGGGCAGATTACGGGCTTTGCAGTCGAAGTCTGGAAGGTTGAGGAGGGTTCAGGCAGCAAGGGTTCGTTCCTCACATCGGGCGAGGATAGACCGCGCCAGTTCCCGTATGGAAAGCTGGGCATCGACGGCGCCCTTGGCGATCGCCGCCGCAGAAGCCTCGAACACCATGGCGCTTTCCTTGTCCTGACACAGGGTCAGGCCGCCCAGTTGCTTGATCGCCGCCATGCCCGCCGCGCCGTCGGTTCCGGTGCCGGAGAGGATGACGCCGACCGCCTTATCCCGTGCGGCTTTCGCCACGGTGGTAAGCAGCAGGTCCGCAGAGGGGCGCACGCCGTTCACGGGATCGCGCGCGACGAGGCGGATGGCGCCACCCGGCCAGCGGTCGAGCAGGCCGTGCTTGTCGGGCTGCGACAGGACATAGACATGCCCCTGCTGAAGCATCGTGCCGTCCTCCGCGAGTTTCACATCGGGCGCGATGGCATCGTTGAGACGCGCCGCGAACGGAACGGCCAGCCCCTCTTCAAGCTGCTGAAGGACGATTGTGGGCGGACAATTGGCCGGCCATGCGGAAAGAAGCTCGATGATCGCCGGGCCGCCGCCGGTGGACGCCGAAAGAGCCACGATCGAGCCGTTCCACTTGTATGCCTGAGCAGCGGTCTGCGCCGAAGAGGCGGCCGCAGCCGAGGCCGCAGCGGCAGCAGCGGCAGCCGCTTCGGGGTCATATTTCTTGACCTTGCTCTTGGCGGCGGTCGCCACCAGCTTGCAGAGCTTGCCCGAAATGGCGGCAAACTCTTCCGGCGTCGCCCTGGTCGGCTTGGGAAAGCAATCCACCGCGCCAATTTCCAGCGCGCGCAGCGTCACTTCCGCGCCCTTTTGCGTCAAAGTAGAGAGCATGACGATCGGCATCGGCTTGGTCGTCATGACTTCCTCAAGGAAATCAATGCCGTTCATGCCGGGCATTTCGATGTCGAGCGTAACCACATCGGGTTGCATCTCGGCGATCATCTCACGCGCTTCATTGGCGTCGGCGGCCGCGCCCACAACAACCAGATCGCTCGAACGCTCCAGCGCGCTGGAAAACAACGCGCGCATCGTGATGGAGTCATCGACGACCAGAACCTTAATCGCAGCCATTATTTCCGTCCCTTTCCGGATCTCTTAAAATTCAAAAACCCACTCGCAGAGTGTTTCGAGCGTCAGGCTGCTTCGGGCAGGTCCGCATCCGCCGTAAGACCCGGCAGATCCAGTACCATGACCATGCGGTCCTCCTGCGCCACCAGCCCTTCGAGATAGGGCACCACCGCATCGGTGCTCGTCGACGGCGGCGGCTGGATGTCCTCGTCCTGCGCCGTCACGATGTCGCTGACCGCATCGACGATGAGGCCGCGAAGCTGGCCGTTCACCTGGGCAACGATGATGACATGACGGTCGGTCGGCGAGGTCGCTTCCCAGCCGAGACGAGCCGCCAGATCGATGACCGGCAGCACGGTGCCGCGAAGGTTCACGACGCCCGCGACATAATGCGGAACATGGGGCAGGCGCGTGGTCGGCGACCATGCGCGAATTTCCCTGATGGCCATGATGTCCAGACCGAAGCTCTGGTTGCCAAGGTGGAAGGTGATAAGTTGACGTGCCATTTTCTCTTCTCCAGTCCCCTGTGCGTTTATCAGTGCGTGACCCGGCGAAGCGCGGTGTCGAGCTTTTCGGCATCGAACGGCTTGACGATCCAGCCGGTCGCGCCGGCGGAACGCGCGCGCGCCTTCTTCTCGTCGGAGCTTTCGGTCGACAGAACCAGAATCGGGCAATCGCGGAAGCGGGTCTGCCCGCGCAGCGCCTCGATGAGTCCGAAGCCATCCATGCGTGGCATGTTTATATCGGTGACGATGACATCGACATCGCGGCTGTTGTCGGCCAGCCATTCGAGCGCCGCGACTCCGTCCTCGGCCTGCGAAACGTCATAACCGCGCGAGGACAAGGCCGCCCGCAGCAGCGCGCGCATGCTTGCGCTGTCGTCCACGGTAAGAACATGTATATTCTCGGACATAAAATGCGCCTCTTCTTCCTTCAAAACAGTTCCACTTCGCCGCCCTTCTCCTGCGGCCTGACAATCGGTTTGGGCGCGGGCGCCGCAATGCGTTCAACAATGCGGCACCGCGTCCGGCCCATTACGGGGTCGAAATCCACGCGCCTTGCCGTGTCTCCCCCGACATCCTTGCGGATGAGCGGGATTTTTTCATCGGCAAGGAAGTTCGTCGCGAACACGGCGTTGGCATCGCCGATACGAGTCATTCCCGCGTGCATGTTGGCTCCCCCGTAGATGTGAGCCTTCATGCGGGACTTTACACCGCCACGTGTCATCATCTGGTTAATAAGTAGCTCCATCAGATAAATGCCGTAATTCTGATCGACTACCGTGCCGCTGTTGGGGCTAGGTTCGGCCAGCAGGAAGTGGTTCATCCCGCCCACGCGCGCCACGGGATCATACATGCAACAGGCGATGCAGCTTCCCAGCACGGTCGTCAGTATTTCATTGGCGCCGGTGCCGACATAGGCCTGCCCCTGCATCACCGTGATGCGGAGCGGCGCACCGACAGCGGTATCGGGGTTGTGGAACATGGATTACAGCCCCGCCGCCGAAAGAGCGCGCTCCGCAATTCGCGGGAGCGGCAGGATTTTCTCGGCGGCGCCCATGTCGGCCGCCGCGCGCGGCATGCCATAGACTGTGCTGGTGGCTTCATCCTGGGCGATGGTGCGCGCACCCGCGCGGCGCATGGCGAGCAGCCCGCGCGCGCCGTCCTGCCCCATGCCGGTCAGCAATATGCCGACGGCGGCGGGACCAAGCCTCTGCGCGACCGATTCGAACATCGCATCGATGCTGGGCCGATGGCCGGAAATGAGATCGCCGGGGATCATCTTGGCGATGATCTTCTCCGCACCGTTACCGATCATCGCATGCTTGTCGTTACCCGGAGCGATGTAGATATGGCCGGGGTGCAGGATCGCGCCGGATTCGAGCAACTGCACCTTCGCGATGCACTGCTTGTCGAGGCGATCGGCCATGGCGGGCGCAAAAGCCGCGCTGATATGCTGGACGATCATCGTCGGCGGGCAGTTGGCCGGGAAAGCCGGAAGCAGATGGTGCAGCGCTTCCACTCCACCTGTCGAAGCGCCTATGGCGATGAGGCGCGTGCCCGAACCGCTGACCCGCGATGCCGCGATGGTCTGCTGCGCCACCGGATTATGAGCGACCGGATTGACGGGCTTGGGCGCATTGGGCACCCGCACGAAGCGCACACGCGCGGCTTCCCGCACCATATTGGCCAGAGTGCCGCCATCGCTTTCGACCATGTTGGTGATCGAGCCATCAGGCTTGGCGTAGCAATCGACCGCGCCCAGTTCGAGCGCGCGGATCGTCGTTTCGCAGCCCTTGCGGGTGATGCCGGACACGATCACCACCGGCATAGGCCGGAGCTGCATGATCTTTTCAAGGAAATCGAGGCCGTTCATGCCGGGCATTTCGATATCGAGCGTCACGACATCCGGGTTCAGCTCGCGGATCATGCCACGCGCCTGCATCGCATCGGCGGCAACGCCTACGACCTCGATGTCCCTCTCGTTGCCCAGCATGCGCGAGAGCAGCGCGCGCATCGTCGCGGAATCATCGACAATCAGAACTCGTGTGGTCACTTCCGTCCCTTTCGATAGATTGTGTTGCCCACCAGCTCCAGCACATCCTGCGCGGGGCCGGCGACGCGCTCGCTATGGCCGATATAGAGATAGCCGCCCGGCAGGAGCTGGTTGGCGAAGCGCGCGACCAGCTTGTCCTTGGTGGGCTGATCGAAATAGATCATGACATTGCGGCAGAAGATGACATCGAAGCCACGCTGCATCGGCCACTCACCGAGCAGGTTGAGCCGCTTGACCCGAATCATCCCGCAAAGCTCCGGCGCGATCTGCGCCTCGCCATCGCGCGCGGTCGTCCAGGCTCGCGTAAGCTGGGGCGGCACATCCTTCAGCGCCTCGACCGGATAGCGCGCCGCCTTGGCGCCCGCGACCGCATGATCGGCAAGGTCGGTCGCCAATATGGCGACATCCTTGCCCAGAAAACCGCGGGCCTCGCCCTTGTCCGGGCCGAGCAGCGTCATGCCCAGCGAATACAGCTCCTCGCCGGTCGAACACCCCGCCGACCAGATGCGGACCGGGTGCCCGGCCTTCGCCTTCGCCAGCAGGGCAGGGCGGGTAACTTCCGCCAGATGCTCGAAATGATGGCTCTCGCGATAGAAAAATGTGTGGTTGGTGGTCAGCGCGTTGATCGTCTTGCGCCGCGCGGTTTCATCCTTGCGGATGAACTCGATATAGCGCGCGAAGGTCTGCTGCCCGCTTTCCCGCACCAGCGGCGCGAGGCGGGAATAGACCAGCGTCGCCTTGCCGGGAGGCAGAACGATACCGGCTATCTGGTAGACGATATCGCGCACGGCCTCGAAATCGGCGCGCGAATAGACCTGCGCGCTGATTCCGGGGAAAGGCGTGAAGGATTCGGCGAGAGCGTTCATGCAGCCGCCAATGTCGCGCCATGATGGGCAAAATTGTCGGCCACAAGCGCATCGACATCGAGAATAAGCGCGACCTTGCCGTCGCCAAGGATGGTGGCGCCCGCCACGCCGGTCACCGGCTGGTAATGCGCTTCCAGGCTCTTGATGACGAACTGGCGCTGATCGACGATGCTGTCGACCATCAGCACCGCCTGCCCGTGGCTTTCGGTGTCGACGACGATCAGCACGGCTTCCTGCGCGGTCTGCGCCGCGCCCAGCGCGCCAACCGAATGGTCGAGGCGAACGATAGGCAGGAACTTGCCGCGATTGTTGAGAACCATCAGATCCTTGCCAATATGCTTGACCTCGGCTTCGTCGGGGCGAAGGCTTTCCAGCACATGGGTAAGCGGCACAACAACGGTCTGGTCGCCGACCGTGACGATCATGCCGTCGGCGATGGCCAGCGTCAGCGGCAGCGCGAGCGTGAAGGTGCAGCCCTTGCCCGGATGCGATTCGATCGAGATGCGGCCGCCCAGATCTTTTACATTCTGGCGCACCACATCCATGCCGACACCGCGACCGGAGATGTTGGATACTGTCGCGGCGGTCGAGAAACCGGGGGCGAAGATGAGATGATCGATGTCCTCGTTCGAAAGCTGCGTTCCGGGAGCAACAAGCCCCTTCTCTATCGCCTTGTTGAGCACGACCTCGCGGTTGATGCCCGCGCCGTCGTCCGACAGGGAAATGACGATCCGGCCCGAACGCTGTTCGGCGGAGAGATGCAGCTTGCCTTCGGCGGGCTTGCCATTGGCAATGCGGACTTCGGGCTTTTCGATGCCATGATCGACGGCATTGCGGATGAGATGGGTCAGCGGTTCGCCAAGGCGCTCCACCACCGTCTTGTCCAGCTCGGTGCCTTCACCGCTCATGGTGAGGGCAACGCGCTTGCCGGTGTCGGTTTCCAGTTCGCGGACGATGCGCGGCACGCGCGAGAAAACCGAGCCGATCGGCTGTGCGCGGATCGACATCGTGCTTTCCTGAATGTCGCGGGTCAGCAGATCAAGCATGCCCATTTCGTCGATCGAATTGAGTCCATGGCCAGCCAGACGCTGCGCCATCATCGCCTGTGCCATCGCCAGCTCGCCAACTGTGTCGATATGCTTGTCGAGCTTGGCGAGATCGACGCGAACGGTCTGGCCGACCGAAGCGGCATTGCGCGCCGCGGCCGGTGTTGCGGGTGCGACCGGGGCAGCGACGGCAACAGGGGCCGCAGGAGCTTCCACCGTTGCAGGGGCAGCAACTTGTGCCTCAGGCTTGGCGGCCGGTGCCGGCGCTTCTTTTGCCTCTGCCTCAGCGGGGGCCGGAACGGACTTGGCCGCCGCCGCCTCGATCTTCGGCAGCTTCACTCCGGTCTGGCCACGCTGAACCGGCGCGGAAAGTACCTCAAGATGCAATTCACATTCATCGCCGATGAAATCGAAGATTTCCTCGATAGCGTCGCGTCCAACATGAGGCGGAACGAAGAAAACCCACGAGAAATAAGCTTTTTCGGCATCGAGCGCATCAAGCGCGGGAAGCTCTTCGGCATCGACCGACATACACCACCCGCCAAGCTCGTCCAGCTCGCGCAGCATCAGCAGCGGCTCGCTGCCATTGGCGAGCGCGCCATCGAGGAAGCGAACCGACACGCGCCAGCCGCAATGGCCGTCGTCGCTGGCGGGGGTCGCTTCCACGCATGTCTCCGCCGACACTTCCGGCGATTCTTCCATACCCGCATCGGCAACAGGGGCGGCCACACCCTCTCCCCGCTCCACCGCAGCGGCGGCGGCTTCGAATGCGGCGGCTTCTTCCTCGCTCACCGCCAGGTCGCCCATCAGGCCGTCAAGATCGAAATCCAGCCCCAGCCCGTCGGACGGAGCGGCTTCCTCAGCGCCTTCCACGACCGGCGCTTGTTCGGCGGCGCCATCCTCAATCGGCAGACCGGCGGCCGCGCGCTCGGCGACTTCCTCAAGCTGCGCACTGACAGCCGCATCATCGGGCGTATCGCCTTCACCACGCACCGCCGCCACATGATCGGCCAGCACGTCGAATGCGCGCAGCATCAGGGTGTTGAGCGCATCGCTCAGCCCCAGCTCGCCATCGCGAACATAGGAGAGCACGGTTTCGAACTTGTGCGTGAAGGCCTGAAGCACGGTGAAGCTGAAGGCACCCGCGCCACCCTTGATCGAGTGAACCGCGCGGAAAATCCCGTTGACGGTATCCGCATCCGCACTGCCATCGCGACAGGCCATGAGACCTTCCTCGGCGAGAGCCAGGGCTTCCTCGCACTCAAGGAAGAAGATATTCTGGATTTCATCATTGGTCATCGCTGTGGCCTTCCCAATTCAGCGCGGCGCTCAAACCCGCCATCTGCGCGGCGGCAATCATGGCCGAAGACGCATGAACGCTCATCGTCACCGAACGGGCGGCCGCCGTCTGCTGCGCGCTCAGCATCAGCTGAAGCCCCGACTGGCCGATCCGCGTAACATCCCGCCCCTCGACGGTTATCGATGCGCCGGGCGCCAGCGCCTGATCCATGTGGGATATCAGCGCGCCGGCGGTTGTCCGGTCTATCACTGCGGGAAGCGTTATCATCGTCATGCCTTCAGACCCCCGATGTCATGTCTCTCAGAATTCCGACCAGTCGTCCTGATCCACGGCCAGCGCCAGATTGCCGCTGACGGCCGGCGCGGAGGCCGCTTTCGGTGCCGTCGCGCGCTTTGCGGAAGGCGCCGGAGCAGGCGCGGATACTGCTGCGTCCGAACCCATTTTGAAGCGGGTCATCAGACGGGCCAGCTCGTCGGCCTCCCCGGCGAGGCTGCGGGCGGCAGCGGTCGATTCCTCGACCATCGCCGCGTTCTGCTGCGTCATCTTGTCCATATCGCCCACGGCCGAATTGACCTGCTGCAAGCCGGCGGCCTGTTCATCTGTCGATTCGGAGATGGCGGAAATCAGCGCGCTGACTTCGCCAACCCGCGCCACGATGCGGGTCAGCATCGAGCCGGTTTCACCGACCAGGCCCACGCCTTCCTCGACCTGCTGCGCGCTGGTGGTGATAAGAGCCTTGATGTCCTTCGCGGCATCGGCGCTGCGCTGCGCCAGTGCGCGAACCTCGTTGGCGACCACGGCAAAGCCCTTGCCCGCATCGCCCGCGCGCGCCGCCTCGACGCCCGCATTGAGCGCGAGAAGATTGGTCTGGAAGGCAATGCCGTCGATCACGTTGATGATCTGGGTGATTTCCTGTGCCGACTTCTCGATCGCGCCCATGGCGCCGACCGCGCGCTCGACCACCTGTCCACCTTCATTCGCCTCGCGATGCGCATCGCTGATCGCGCTCGTCACCTGAGTGGCGCTGGTCGCGGTTTCGCGCACCATGGCGGTGATCTGGTTCATCGCCGTCGCCGATTCCTGAAGGCTCGACGCCTGCTGCTCGGTGCGGGTGGAAAGATCGTGCGTGGCGGTGCGAATTTCGCTCGCGCCCGCATGGATGCTCCGCGATGTCTGCGTAACCGCGCCCATCGCATCGCTCAGGCTGTCCATCGCGCGGTTGAAGTCCACGCGCAGGCGCTCATAGTCCCTGGGGAAGCTGTTGGATATACGATAAGCGAGATCCCCTTCGGCCAGCTTCGAGAGGCCATTGCCCAGTGCGTTGACGATCTCTTGCTGCCCTTTCGAGCTGTCGCTGACCGTGCGCGCATTGTCGCAGAACGTTCCCATCGCCGCGACCATGCGGCCCACGCAATCTCCATGGTCGGCATAGGCGATCGGGCTGTCGAGATCGCCTGCGGCCAGCCCCTCCATGCGCACGACGGTGTCGACATAGGGATCGCAGATCAGCTTGCCCGAAATCACCACGGAGGCGACCATGCCTGCAAATGCGACCGCACCCACGGCATATCCGGCGACGGCCATTCCCTGCGCCGCAAGCACGACACCGGAGAGGGCGGCTAGGCCCCAAAAAGCGTGAACGAACAGAAGCGCCTTGAATTTCGCGCGAATCGGTGCCTGCTTCTTGAACCAGTCAAACATTTTTGTTCTCCTCATGGCCCCGCACAAAAGCCTGCGCGTGGCGACCCTGTAGTTATCCTGATATTGCTATCGAATATTGGTTAACGGACGGTATCCGAAGCCGCCGTCTCCCGAAGAATCTAGGGCGGCTTCTATGTCGATAAATGCGTTGGAAATGCTGCCCCGGACGGGGCAGCGAAACATGTTCAGAACTCGGACCAGTCGTCCTGATCCTGTGCCAGCGCCAGATTGCCGGACACACGCGGGGCCGACGGACGGTTGCCCGCCGCGTTCCGCAACGGCTTCTCCGTCACCGGCGCTTCGCCCGGCGAATATTCGATATGGAAGCGCGAAACGAGCCGACGCAATTCCTGCGCCTCGCTGGCGAGGCTACGGGCCGCGGCCGTGGTCTCCTCGACCATCGCCGCGTTCTGCTGCGTCATCTTGTCCATGTCGGTAACGGCGCCGTTGACCTGACCCAGATTTTCGGCCTGCGCATCGGATGCATTGGCGATGCTGTTAACAAGTTCGCTCACCTCGGCGACGCGGCCAACGATGCGCGTGAGCACCGAACCCGTCTCGCCGACCAGCCCGACACCCTTTTCGACATGCTGGGCGCTGGTCGTGATGAGATCCTTGATGTCCTTTGCGGCTTCGGCGCTGCGCTGCGCCAGCGCGCGCACTTCGTTGGCGACCACGGCAAAGCCCTTGCCCGCATCACCCGCGCGCGCCGCCTCGACGCCCGCATTGAGCGCGAGAAGATTGGTCTGGAAGGCAATCCCGTCGATCACGTTGATGATCTGCGAGATTTCCTGCGCGCTATGCTCGATTTCGCCCATGGCGGTGACGGCCTGTTCGACCACCGAACCGCCGGTGCTTGCCTCGCGCTGCGCCTCTTCGATCGCCGTGCGGACGCTGGTGCACGCCTGCGTGGATTCCTGAGCGGTAGACGTCACTTCGCTCATTACTGCGGCGGTTTCTTCCAGGCTCGCGGCCTGCTGCTCGGTGCGGACCGAAAGATCGTCGGCTGCCGAACGGATTTCACCCGCCCCCGTATCGACATTCGCCGCAGAGGACTTGACCCGGACCAGCACGGAGCCAAGCTCCACCATGGTGCGGTTGAAGTTGGTCCGCAGCTCTTCATATTCATCGGAGAAAGCCTGGGTGATGCGATAGGCGAGATCGCCCATCGACAGCTTCTTGAGGCCATCGCCCAGCTCGGCGACAACGCGCTTCTGCTTTTCTTCCGCAGCAGCCTTGGCGAGGCCCGTTTCGCGGAACACTTCCATCGCCTTGGCCATCTGGCCGATCTCGTCGTCGCGATCCAGGCCGGACACGCGCACGTTGAAATTGCCCGACGCCATCTGGCGCATTTCGTCCGCCGTTTCATCGACAGGCTGAATGACGAGGCGCTTCAGCTTGTTGCCACTGATCTTCAGGGCCGCGACCAGCGCGACGGCAATCGCCATCAGCACGCCCATCGAACCCCATAATATCCATTTGACGCGCGCGGCGAGCGCCTGCTGTTCGGAAAGCGCCATGGCGACGAGTTTGTCGATGTCCGCGCGATGTGCGGCATAGAGTGTGGTCAGGCTGCTGTCGTGAAGGATCTTGGCGGAAGCGAAATCGCCCCGTTCGAGTGCGGGAATGAAGGTCGCGTCCAGCTCCGCCCAGAAGGCGTCTGCGGACGTGTTGGCAACAGCCATCTGCTTTTTGAGGCTTTCATCCAGATCGGATGTCCGCCAGAAAGCCTTGCGCTCCTCATACTGCTTTTTCAGCTCGGCCAGCCGTGCGACATGTTCGCCCGCCACCTCGTCCTCGACAGCGATGGTCGCTTCGAGATAAGGCTCGATGATGTAGGCGGGCGGCGGCAATATGTCCGCGACAAGATCGCTCTGGAGCTGGTTGGCGCGCTGGAGCGGTCCTCCGATGGCGATTTCCCTGATAGCAATGCCCGAAACGATGATCGCAAAGACCACCAGGCCGATAAGCGCGAGCGTTCCCCGCTCCGTCTGTTGCTTTATGCTCATTAACCCACACTACCCACATATTACAGTTATGTTCTGCGGATGATGTTAAACGGACATCCTCAACAAGCCGTAAACGGGATGTAAAATCACCTATCCGGGAAAATGCCCTGTTTTGAGGATATCTGCGGTATCGGCGGATGTTCGGGAGCGCCCGGATTGACGGTTAATGCCATTGCGCGCACGGCATGAGCGCTGCTAGTTTAACGAAATGCTAACCAATGCCGCCCGCCGAATTCGTCGCCTGTTCGTCATCAAGACCAAGTTCGAGGCGTTTGCCATCATCTATGCGCTGGCGCTCGGCGCGGCGGACCGGGGCATCATCTACATGGCGCAATATCCCGGTCGCTTCGGCCAGCTTCTCGCCCTGTGCTGCGGCGTTGCGGTGATGATGGCGGGCGCCAAGATCATCGACGCCATCGATATGCGCGCGGAGCTGGGCTACTCCGACTGAAGCCTTGCCTCGGCTTCGGCCAGCGCTTCGGGCGTATTGATGTTGATGAATTCTCCCGGCAGCGGAACCGCGCGCGCGCCGACATGGCGCATCCAGCCGCGGATGGAACGATCGGGCTGATCGGCAAGCCAGCGGTCGAGATCATCCGCCAGCGCGGCTGGCCACAGCCCCATCAGCCAGTGCCCTTCCGCCACGGCGGCTCCGGGCGACAGGCGCGTGGCAAGGTCGGGCGGAACGGGCAGGGTATCGCACCCCGCGCACAGCACCGCATCCATTCCGAGCGAGCGGGCGTGGTGCAGCGCCGCGCAGATCCCGCCCAGCGGCCCCTCCCCCGCGCGTGGACGATCCGGCACCGATGCAATGTCCGGCCATTCCCGGCCGACGATGACCAGTGCGTCGGTTTGCGCGCGCAGCGCCGCCGCGACATGATCGAGCAAGGCAACGCCGCGCAGCAACGCCCGGCCCTTGTCCGAGCCGAAGCGCCGCGCCTCTCCGCCCGCGATCACAGCGCCGAGCAAAGTCATGCCGCACGGTCGCCCGTGGCCCTGACGATCGGAAAATCAGGCCTCTTCGATGGGTGCACCGGGGCCGTTCTTGAGAATCGATTCGATGGCATTGCGCGCCGAAGCCTTGCTCTTATAGCCTTCGGTCCAGAAGATAAGCTCGGCGTTGTATTTGAATTTGGCGACATATTCGCCCGCCTTGTTCTGCTCGATCACGAATTTATGGGCCATTTCATGCTCTCCTGATTTCGTGGAAGAAGGTTCAGCCTAACGCCAAGGCCGCGCGATGAAAAGGCCGGATCAGCGAAAGCGCGCGGGATCATAGAGCGCGAGGTCTATCCCGGCCAGAACCGGATCGCTCTCTCTCCCGCCCAAAATCAATGCCCGGCCAAGCCGCGCGGCGGCGGGCGCGGTCTGGATGCCAAAGCCCCCCTGCCCCGCGAACCAGAAGAAATCCGGCTGGTCCGGGTCGCGCCCATAAACCGGGCGCCGGTCGGGCGCGAAGCTGCGCAGCCCCGCCCATTTGCGCTCCACCGATTCCACCCGCCAATCGACCACCGATTGCAGCCGGTCGATCGCCACGGCCACGTCCAGCTCGTCCGGCGCAGCATCGACCGGCGCCGAGGGATGCTCGTCATGCGGAGAAAGCCAGATGCGCCCGCCCCCCACCGGCTTGAAATAGAAGCGGCCTGCAAGATCGAGGATCAGCGGCAGGGCTTCGTCCGCGGAAGGATCGAGGCGCAATTGCGCCACGGTGCGGCGCAGCGGCTGTATCGCCAGCGGGCGCACATCGCACATCCGCGCCACCTCGTCAGCCCATGCCCCTGCCGCATTGACGATCAATCCCGCTCTGACCTCTCCTGACGCCAGCGTCACGCGCCATCCGCCACCGGCATCGCGCCGCGCCGCGCGCAAAGGCGAACCGCAGATCAACATGCCACCTGCGCGCGCCAGCGCCCCGAGACAAGCGGCATGCAGGCCCGCGACATCTATGTCGTGCATGCCCGCTTCGGCCAGACCGATGGTCCAGCCCTGCCGCAACCCCGGAATCTGCTCCGCCAGCCTGTCGGCATCTACCGGGGCGAACAAACCCTGCCCAGCGAAATCCGCGAGCAGGCGATCGCGCAGGGGTGCGTCCTCCGCTCGCCCTATGTGCAAGGCCCCGCGCGGCGACAGGAAACCCGTTTCGCAAAAATCCGGGTCGGGCGTTTCCAGAAATGGGCGCGATGCACGGGTGAGCGGCGCGACCGCCGGACCGCCATAGCTCTCGACCCAGAAGGCGACCGAGCGCCCGGTCGCATGATAGCCGGGGCTTTCCTCCATCTCGACCAGCAGCACCGACATCTGCGGCGCCAGTTCGGCGGCGAGGCTCGCGCCTGCCATGCCCGCGCCGATGACGACGGCATCATAATGCGCGCGAAGATCAGCCATCAGCCGACAACATCTCCCGGAGCATGCTCGTCGAAAAACGCGTCGATCCGCGCCAGCGCATCATCGCGCACCGCATCGACCTCGCGCAATATCTCGTGCCCGACCGGCCCGTCATAAACATGGAAGCGCAGACGCGGCAGGCGAGGCGCCATGCGCGCTATGGCCGGGAAGGACACCAGCTTGTCGGTGCGCGTGGCGAGGATCAGCAGCGGCGTTGTAGCCTGTTCGACGAAACCGGGTCGGGACAGGCGCGCGACCGAACGATAGGCCGCGCGCAGCCAGCCCCAGCTCGGCGCCTCCACCACCAGTTCGGGATGCGCGATCCGCACCTGCGTCTCCTGCCCGAAGCGCGCCTCGCTGTGGGTAAGCTCTGGCCGGGGCGGCCTTTGCGGCGTCAGTGTATCAAGCCTATGTGACCAGACCGGGCGGCGAGACCGCCCGATGGCGCAGGCCAGCCACGCTATCACCCTGCCGACAGCGTGCGGAAGGCCGCCCGCACGGATGCCCAGCATCGGCGCGACGAGCACGGCCGCATCGGCCTCCACCCGCTTTTCGGCGAGCGTCCGCAACAGGATGTGCCCGCCCATGCTGTGCGCGACGATGACATGCGCCCCCCCCGTTCGCGCGCGCCATTGCCGGCAATAGGCCGCGAGATCGTCGATCCACAAAGCGAAATCCCCGACATGGCCCAGCAGCGGGTCGGAAGTCATCCGCCCCGACCCACCCTGCCCGCGCCAGTCGAAACTTTCGACCGCCCAGCCGCGCTCCGCCCAGTCGTGCAGGGTTTCGGTATATTTCTCGATATGGTCGGCGCGGCCATTGAGGAACAGCAAAGACCCGCGCGATCCGCCCCCGGCGGGACGCAGCATCGCCCGTCTGATCCGCCAGCCATCGGGCGTGTTCCAGCTATCGGTTTCTTCCAAAATCATCACGCCTCACGAACCGGCAGTCGTATTAACAAGCCATTTACAAATTGGTAAGGCATTGCGTCTAAACCCTGCGAAAATGAGCGGGGAAGCCATCCGGATAGTTCTTTTATGTGTGCTTGCGGGCCTATTGGTCGCGGCGGCCACGACCGATATTCGCTCGCGCATCATCTCGAACAAGCTCAATCTCGCCATTGCAGCACTGGCGCCCCTCTATTGGCTGGCGAACGGAATTCCCGTCTGGCCGGACATGGCGCTCCAGATCGCGCTCGGTATCGGCATGTTCGGCATTTTCGCGATGCTTTTCGCGCTGGGCATGATGGGCGGCGGCGATGTGAAGCTGCTCGCTGCGATTGCGCTGTGGTTTCCGTGGCAGGCCTTGTGGACGCTGCTGGTCATCATGGCGGTGCTCGGCGGGGTGGTCACGCTGATCACGGTTATCCATCACCGGATGACCCGAAGAATAGGCCAGCCAGAGGTCCCATATGGCGTCGCGATCGCGCTCGCCGCCATGGTTCTGGTTGGGCAACGGATTATTTACCAATTTGCGTAACACTTAAGCCAGGGAAAAGCCGATTTTCCGGGTCTGGAGGACGAGGTTCGTCATGGATGTGAAAAAAGCAGTGTTGCTCGCGGGTGCGCTCGTGATCGCCATAGCGGCGGCGCTTATGGCGCGTTCGATGTTCAGCAGCGGCGGCAGCGCGCCGCAGGCAACCGCGTCTGCGGTTCCGCAACAGCAACTGGACGGACCGCAGGTGCTGGTCGCGACCAAGGCTCTGCCCGTGGGCACGATCATTGATGCCGAAAGCTTCCGCTTTCAGCCCTGGCCCAAGGATCTGGTCGAAACCGCCTATTACCTGAAGGAAAAGACCGATCCGCAATCGCTTCAGGGTGCCGTGGTGCGCAATGCCATCACCGCCGGACAGCCGGTTACGCAAGGCTCGCTCATCCAGCCGGGTGAGCGCGGCTTCCTCGCCGCCGCTCTCGGCCCCGGCATGCGCGCCGTCACCGTTCCGGTATCGATGCAAAGCTCGGTCGCCGGGTTCATCTTTCCGGGCGATCATGTCGACCTGCTCGTCACCCAGGCCCTGGACGGCTCGGATGGCGACAAGCCGCTCAAGGTCAGCGAAACCGTCGTGCGCAACCTGCGCGTGCTCGCCACCGACCAGCGCACCGATGCGCTCAACTCCGAAGGCAAGCCAGAGGTTCGCGCCTTTTCGAACGTCACGCTGGAAGTAACGCCGCGCATCGCCGAAAAGATCGCGGTCGCCCAGACGATCGGTTCGCTCTCGCTGGCGCTGCGTTCGCTCGCCGACACAAGGCAGGACCTTGACGCCGCCATCGCCGACGGCGCCATCACCATGCCCGACGGCAATGATCCCGCCGCCGAGAAGAAGGCGCTGGCCACCATCGCATCGCGCCCGGAAGACGGCCGCAGCAGCTTCTCCACCGGCGCCGATGTATCGCGCTTTGCCCGCCGCTCCGTGCCGGTGCGCAGGATCCCGGACTCGGAAAAGCCGCAAGGGCCGATCGTGCGCGTGGCGCGCGGCACAACTGTCGAGCCGGTCGAGATCAAGGGGAACTGACATGACACGCAGCCACAAATCCTTGCGCTCCGCCGCCACGGCGCTCTTCGCGCTCACTCTCGCGTCCGGCACCGCACTCGCGCCGGTTACCACCGCCATCGCTGCTTCGGCGGCGAACCCGGCGGAAGGCAATGTGATCCTGATGTCGATCGGCGCAAGCCGCGTCGTCAATCTGCAGGGCCACATGACAGACGTGATCGTCGCCGATCCGGCGGTGGCCGATGTCCATGTCCGTTCGCAGAACCAGCTTTACATATTGGCCAAAAGCCCCGGCGAAACGGCGGTGACCGTCACGACTGCCGGTGGCAAGACGCTCTATGCCGCCACGGTGCGCGTGGGCGCGAACCTCACCAGCATCGACCAGATGCTCAAGCTCGCCATGCCCGAAGCCGATATTCGCGTTTCGAAGATGAACGGCCTCATCCTGCTGACGGGCACGGTGAAAGCGCCGGAGGACGCCGCCGAAGCCGAACGGCTGGTTCAGGCATTCGCCTCCACTCCTGCCGTGCCGGCCAATGTCGTGAGCCGTCTGCGCACAGCAACGCCGCTTCAGGTCAATCTTCAGGTCAAGATCGCCGAAGTCAGCCGCAACCTCATTCATCAGGTCGGCATGAACTTCGCCACGGCGGATCTAACCAACGGTTTCAAATTCGGCGGCGGTCAGGGCCGTGATTTCATCAACCAGCTATGGACTCCGGGTGGCCCGCTGGGCACCGGAAAAGGCCTCGTCCCGCCCACGGGCGGTTCGGCCGTCAACCCTATAACGGCGGGCACGACCTTCGCGGCGGACACCAAGCTGTTCGGCCTCAACATCCTTGCCGCGCTGGACCTTGCCGAAACCAACGGCCTTGCGACCACGCTCGCCCAGCCGAACCTGACCTCGCTTTCGGGCGAGACGGCGAGCTTCCTCGCCGGTGGCGAATATCCCTATCAGGTATTCAACGGCAACAACAACGGCGCCAGCTACGAGTTCAAGCAATATGGCGTGCAGCTCGCCTTCACGCCGACCGTGCTGGCCGATGGGCGCATCTCGCTGCGCGTGCGGCCCAGCGTCTCCTCGCTTGACTTCTCGGTTGCGACAACGGGCGTTCCGGCCCTTAAAACCCGCACCGCCGAAACGACGGTGGAACTGGGGTCGGGGCAGGCGTTCATGATCGCGGGCCTTCTCGACAACACCAATTCGAACAATATCGACAAGGTGCCGGGCATCGGCAACATCCCGATCCTCGGCAGCCTGTTCAAATCCCGCCGCTTCCAGCGCAACGAGACGGAGCTGGTGATCGTCGTCACGCCGTATCTGGTGCGCCCGATCAACGCGAGCGAGGTGCATCTGCCGACCGATGGCTATCGCAACGCCACGGAGCTTCAGGGCCTGTTGCTGAACAAGGCGTCCGACAGCGAAAGCGGCGCCAGGGCGCCCATGCCTTCGGTCGCGCCGACAACGCCGCCGGTCGATCCGGCCACGGGCCAGCCGCTGGCGCCTCAGGCTTCGGCAACGCCATCCAAGCGCGAAAAGCGCAAGGCTGAAAAGAGCCAGCGCACCGCTTCGGCGGATGCCGTCGGCCCCGGCTTCACATTCTGATGGGAAGGACACACGCCATGTTCAAAACAGTATCCCGCACTGTCCTTCAGGCAGCCCTGATCGGCATGATCGCCTCGCCGGCCATTGCGCAGGGCAAGGAAAAATCATCCAACCGCGGCCTCCAGTCGGTGCATCAGCCGGTCGTCAGCTATTCGACCTTCCTCTTCGATGTCAGCACCGACGGCAATGGCCTTTCCCGCGCGGAACAGGCGCGGCTGACGGGCTGGCTCGATTCGCTCGACATCGGCTATGGCGACAGCATCGCGATCGCCACCAACGGCGCTTCCGTTGCCCGTTCGGTTCAGGGCGACATCGCCGATGTCATCGGCCGTCGCGGCCTGCTCGTGCACGAGGACAGCTCCGCCGCCGCGGGCATCGCGCCCTATGGCTCGGTCCGCCTGATCGTGCGGCGCACCAGCGCTTCCGTGCCGGGTTGCCCGGACTGGAAAACCAATCAGGAAAACAACATGGCCGGGGGCACTTCCTCCAATTTCGGCTGCGGCGTGAACGGCAATCTGGCCGCGATGGTCGCAAACCCGGAAGATCTGGTGCGCGGCCAGACCAACAACAGCGATCTGCGCACGGCAACGTCTTCCCGCGCGATCAAATCCTATCGTGAAAAGGCGCCGACAGGTGACGGCGACCTGAAAAGTCTCGGAGGCAACTGATCCATGAACGCTCCCTTCAAACTCGGCGCGGGCGGCGGACGCGACATGTTTCAGGCCTATGCCTGCGACGACAACAGCGTCAGCATCATCCGCGCGGTCGCCGTCGAAATGGGCTGGGAAGCCGAGCGCGTCTACAAGGGCGGGCTGCGCAATGCGGTCCAGTCGCTTTCCGTCAGCGCCAGCCCGCAGATCCTGTTCGTCGACATGTCGGAATCGATTGATCCGCTGACGGACATAAACGGCCTCGCCGAAGTCTGCGAGCCGGGCACGATCGTCATCGCCTGCGGCCAGGTCAACGATGTCCGCCTCTATCGCGATCTGGTCGCGAGCGGAATTCAGGACTATCTGCTCAAGCCGCTTAACACGGACCATCTGCGTGATGCGCTCGCCACGGCGCAGGCCTCGTTTTTCGCGCCTCGCAACGATGCGAGCGAAGGCCGCACCCATGTCGCCACCGCCGTCATCGGCGTGCGCGGCGGCGTCGGCGCATCGACTTTCGCGACATCGCTCGCATGGCTGCTCTCGACGCAGGCCGACCGCGCGACCGCGCTGCTCGATCTCGATCTGCACTTCGGCACGGGCGCGCTGGCGCTCGATCTCGAACCAGGCCGGGGCCTGATGGACGCGATCGAGAACCCCAGCCGCATCGACGGGCTGTTCATCGAACGCGCGATGGTGCGCGCGTCGGACAAGCTTGCGATCCTCTCCGCCGAAGCCCCCATTCACCAGCCGATGCTGACCGATGGCGGCGCTTTCCACCAGTTGGAGGAAGAATTCCGCACCGCGTTCGAATGTAGCGTCATCGACCTGCCGCGCCAGATGCTGATCCAGTTTCCGCAACTCATGGCGGACTTCAACATCGCCGTGGTCGTGACCGAGATCACGCTCGCCGCCGCGCGCGACACGATCCGCCTGCTCTCGTGGCTGCGCACCAATGCGCCGCACATGAGGATTGTGGTCGTGGCCGACAAGGTCCAGCCCAATGCGCTGGAAATCTCGCGCAAGGATTTCGAGCAGTCGATCGAACGCAAGATCGACATCGCCCTGCCCTATGACATGCGCCTCGCCGCGCAGGCCGCGAAGCTGGGCAAGCCGCTCGCCGAAGTCGCCAAGGCGACCAAGCTGGGGCAGGCCTATCGCGATGTTGTCGGCCAGATTCTCGAACTGGCTGAGGAAGAAGGCGAACCCAAGGGCAAGAAGGGCGGTTCGCTGCTCGGCAAGCTGGGCGAGTTCAAGGATCTGCTTCCCAAAAAGGGCGCCAAGGCCAGGCAGGACGCGAACTGACACGAATGGCGGCGTGAATGATGACGCCGCGCGCAAGAGGTGACTGATTGATGGATCCGAAGCTGCTCCTCCTCATTCTCATGCTCGCCAGCATGGTGATGATGCTGGCCTTCGCCTTTTCGGGGCCGTCGGTGAGCAAGGCGCTCTCGCGCCGCCTCGCGACCGTGACCGCGCGCCACAGCAGCTCCGGCGAAAGCCAGATCGAGGCGCGCATGCGCAAGGCGATCTCCACCTATAACAAGCCTCAGGCCTCTGCCCTGACGGCGCTGATTCCGAATCCGGAAAATCTTGCCAAGCGCCTGCGCATGACAGGCAAGAAATGGACGCTCAACCAGTATATGATGGCCTGCGCGGGGCTGACGGTCGCCGTGTTCGCCTTCGGCATGCTGCGTGGATGGGCGCCGCTCACGGCGCTGTTCGTGGGAACGGCGGCCGGTCTTGGCCTGCCGCATCAATATGTGAACCGGATCATCACCAAGCGCGTCAAGAAATTCACTGTCAATTTCCCCGATGCGCTTGATCTCATGGTGCGCGGCCTGCGCTCCGGCCTGCCGATCGCGGAAACGCTGGGCGTCGTTTCATCGGAAGTTCCCGGCCCGGTCGGCGAGGAATTCAAGCTCGTTACCGAACGCATCAAGATCGGCAAGACGATGGATCAGGCGCTCGCCGAAACCGGCGAACGGCTGGGCACGGCGGAATTCCAGTTCTTCTGCATCACGCTGAACATCCAGCGCGAAACGGGCGGCAACCTGGCCGAAACGCTGGCCAATCTCGCCAATGTGCTGCGCCAGCGCGCGCAGATGAAGCTGAAGATCAACGCGATGTCGTCCGAAGCCAAGGCTTCGGCATGGATTCTGGGCTGCCTGCCCTATGTCGTTTTCGCGCTCATAAGCTGGATCAACTTCGAATATATGGCGGCGTTTTTCACGCCCGACCCCGAAGGGCTGTTCGGCCTCAGCACGATGCAGGTCACCGGCATCGGCGGCATTTTCTGGATGAGCATCGGCGTGTTCATCATGGCTCAGATGATCAATTTCGAGATTTGACGCAATGGGTGGAAAAACTCTCTTTGGCCTGACCGCTGTCGATGTCGCGACGCTGCTCGCGGCCCTGGCGACGCTCGCCGTGCTTATCGCCATATATGCCGCGGCGACCGTGCGCGATCCGATGGCCAAGCGCGTCAAGGCGCTGAATGAACGGCGCGAGCAACTGAAGGCCGGCATCACCGCCTCGACCGCCAAGCGCAGAGCCAAGCTGGTGCACCAGCGCGAGAGCACCGACGCGATGCGCACCTTGCTGCAAAAAGCGAAGGTGCTTCAGGACGATCAGCTACAGGTCGCCCAGAAGAAGCTCGCACAGGCGGGTATTCGCTCCAAGGATCTCGCGATCGCGGTCATCTTCGGCCGTCTCGTGCTGCCGATCATATTCGGTGGCGGCGCGGCTTTC
Source organism: uncultured Sphingobium sp. (assembly GCA_964408525.1). Classification (GTDB taxonomy): domain Bacteria; phylum Pseudomonadota; class Alphaproteobacteria; order Sphingomonadales; family Sphingomonadaceae; genus Sphingobium. The sequence continues at coordinate 23,701 of CAYOZY010000006.1, forward strand.
CTGATCTATATCGCGGACGCCTTTCCGCTTTGGAGCGATTTCAAGCGCTTCGGCGTATTCGCGACCGCCCTGCTGGTCAGCTACAAGGCGCCCGACATCTATCTGCAGAACCTTATCACCAAGCGGGCATCGGCGATCCGCAAGGGCATCCCCGATGCGCTCGATCTGCTCGTCATCTGCGCCGAGGCGGGACTTACCGTCGATGCCGCCTTCGGCCGTGTCGCCAAGGAGCTGGGCCGCGCCTATCCCGAACTGGGCGACGAGTTCCAGCTCACGGCCATCGAGCTGTCCTTCCTCACAGAGCGTCGTCAGGCCTTCGAGAATCTCGCCAATCGCGTCGATCTCGAAGCCTTGAAGGGCGTGGTCACGACCATGATCCAGACCGAGAAATATGGCACGCCGCTCGCCTCCGCGCTGCGTGTGCTCTCCGCCGAATTCCGCCACGAGCGCATGATGCGCGCCGAGGAAAAGGCCGCGCGCCTGCCCGCGATCATGACCGTGCCGCTGATTCTCTTCATCCTGCCGACGCTGTTCATCGTCATTCTCGGTCCGGCAGCCTGCTCGATCAGCGAGAAACTCTGAATCCACAGCTTGCGCTCGCTCCTGCCCCGCTGCCATAAGCGCGGCAGGGAGGCTGCGCGATGCAGGACATCATAACCACATCAGGCCCGCTCGTCCGCTGGAGCGGCGACAAGGCGAGCTGGTTCTTCGTCGTGCTTACGGGCGATGCCGTGGGCGAAATCCATTATGCCGCGATGGGGCGCACGGGCGGCTTCGGCTCGGTGAAGGTGCGCGCGACCATAGGCGGGACAAGCTGGGAAACCTCGGTATTTCCGCACAAGGAAAGCAGCGGCTTCGTCCTGCCGGTCAAGGCTGCGGTGCGCAAGGCCGAGGCCTTGAACGAGGGCGATGAGGTGAGGCTGAGCCTCGAAATATAAGCCCTGACTATCCGTCTACCAGCTCGCAAGGGCGGATCGCCTGCGGCTTTGGGCGACCGCCTGCCACTCTGAATCGCGCCATATAGCCCCCGGCGGAGGGGCGCGGCTCCAGCGATATCAATTGATAGCCGACCGAGCCGAATTCGCAGGTCAACAGCTTGGGCGGCGTGCCGTGTTCGGTGGTAGGCCGGTTTGCGTCGACCACGATCACCTCGCCGTCGCGTTTGAGCGCAGGGCGCAAATGCCAGAGAAACGCATATGGTTCCTCGATTTCATGATACATGTGCACCATCATGATCCGGTCAAAGCTGCCTTCGGGAAGCCTTGGGTCATCGGGCGTACCCAGCTTCACGCTGACATTGTCCCAATGCTCGCGGTTCACGCGCTGGCCCAGCGCGTCGATCACCTCGGCCATGATGTCCTGCGCGAGCACCCGCCCCTCCGGCCCCACGCGTCTGGCCAGACGGACGGTATAATAGCCCTCGCCAGCGCCGATGTCCGCCACGGTCATGCCCAGCCGGATGCCGGCATGATCCATGATATCATTGGCTTCGTTGAGGCGATCGCGAGCCTCTTCGTTGGAGTAGCGGATCGATATGACCGGCGCCACCGGCCGATCGGCGCGGGGAAAATCGCGCGCGCTTTCGCGCCGATCGTTTTCCTCGTCGGTGCCATTGAGGCTGCCCGCCAGCCGGTCGCAAGCAGACAAGGACAGGGCCGCCGCACCGGCAAGCGCCAGCGCATGACGCGGCCCGGACACCCTCAATCGACATCCTCCACATCGACCTTCTCGCCCGTCACCTTCTGCGACAGGGCGGCGGCCATATAGGGGTCGAGCGCGCCGTCGAGCACATCGTCGGGCGAAGTCGAGACGACGCCGGTGCGCAGATCCTTCACCATCTGATAGGGCTGGAGCACATAGGAGCGGATCTGGTGGCCCCAGCCGATCTCGGTCTTGGCCTGATATTCGCCGCTCGCCGCCGCCTCGCGTTCCGCCAGTTCCTTTTCGTAGAGCCGCGCTTTCAGCATGTTCATCGCGGTCGCGCGGTTCTTGTGCTGACTGCGGTCGTTCTGGCAGGCGACGATTATGTTGGTCGGCACATGGGTGATGCGCACCGCCGAATCGGTGGTGTTGACATGCTGCCCGCCCGCGCCGGATGCGCGATAGGTGTCGATCTTGAGGTCCGCCGGGTTGATCTCGATGTCGATATCGTCGTCGATCACCGGATAGACCCAGACCGAGCTGAACGAGGTGTGCCGCCGCGCCGAGCTGTCATAGGGCGTGATGCGCACGAGGCGGTGCACGCCACTCTCGGTCTTGGCATAGCCATAGGCGTTCTCACCCTTGATGAGCAGCGTCGCGGACTTGATGCCCGCCTGCTCGCCCGCCTGATAATCGACCAGTTCGACCTTGTAGCCGCGCTTTTCCGCCCAGCGCTGATACATGCGTTGCAGCATTTCGGCCCAGTCCTGGCTCTCGGTGCCCCCTGCTCCGGCATGGATTTCGAGATAGGTGTCGGAAGCATCCGCCTCGCCCGCGAGCAGCGCCTTGATCTTGTCCTCGTCGGCGCGGGCAGCAAGCGCGGCGAGACTGGCCACCGCTTCGTCGCCAAGCGCGGTGTCACCTTCCTCATCGGCCATTTCGAGCAGCTCGACCGTATCGGCTTTCTCGCTGTCGATGGCGCGGGTCGCGGAAATGGCGGCGTCCAGCCGGGTGCGCTCGCGCATCACCTCCTGCGCCTTCTTCTGGTCGTCCCACAGGGTCGGATCCTCGACGCGCGCGTTCAGCTCGTCGAGGCGGCGCAGCGCGCGGTCCCAGTCCAGAAAGCGCCGGAGCAGCTCCAGCGCGGCGTCGATACGATCTACATAGGCTTGCGCTTCGGCGCGCATTATTCATTCTCCAGATTTGGCATCGGCTCATAAGCCGGAAATGCGCTTTAGTAGATACCGCCCTCGCGCTGCAAGAAGTCGCTGTCGCGGTTCCCCCTTGCCCGCGCCCTGGCCGCTGCGGCTTCGGCGGCGGCGGCGGCCTTTGTCTGCGCCTCCAGCTCATCCTTGCGGATGGTGCGGCGCGGTTCGGTTTCGGGCTTGAACGCTTCCCAGATGACGCTCGGCTTCGCCTCGTTGGTCGGCCATGCGCCATAAACCCGTTTGCCCGATTGCCGGTCCACCCGCACCATGCGGATGCCCGCCGGGGCAATGAACGGTGTTTTTGGCATATCCTTCAGGATCGGCGCCATCGCCTGTTTCCAGATCGGCGCGGCGATCCGCCCGCCCTGCGCATAGCCGCCCATCGAACGGGGCGAATCAAAGCCCATATAGACCCCCGCCACCAGATCGGGCGATCCGCCGACGAACCAGACATTGGTCGGGCCGTTGGTGGTGCCGGTCTTGCCGAACAAGGGCCGGTCGAGGTCGGCCAGCACAGTTGCGGTGCCGCGCGTGATGACGCCTTCCGTGATATGCACGACCTGATAGGCGGTCATGGCGTCCATCGCCTGCCGGCCCTCGACGCCGAAACGCGGCATAGGCTTGCCATCCCAATCCGGCGCGTTGCACCCGTCGCAGGGCTTCCACTTCTCCGGCCAGATCACCTTGCCATGCCGGTCCTGCACATAGTCCATCAGCCGCGAAGGATTGAGCCGGCCATGATTGGCGAGCGCGGCATAGGCATTGACCATCTTCTCGACCGTGGTTTCGCCCGCACCCAGCGCAAAGGCGAGATAGGGCTGATAATTGCCGATCTCCATCGCCTTGATGGTGCGCACGACGCGGTCCATGCCGATCTGCGATGCGGTGCGCACCGTCATCAGGTTGCGAGACTGCTCCACGCCCCAGCGCATGGTGTGCGGACCGCCGCCGCCGCGATCGAAATTCTTGAAGCATTTCTGACCAAGGCTGGCCGATTGCCACACGCAAAATGGCCCATCGACGATGATCGACGCGGGCGTCATGCCATTGTCGAGCGCGGCGGCATAAACGAAGGGCTTGATCGTCGATCCGGGCTGGCGCTGGGCCTGGGTCGCGCGGTTATAGGACGACAGGCGCGAATCGAACCCGCCCTGCATCGCGTGGACCCGGCCGGTGCGCACGCTTTCGACCACCATGCCGCCCGACACCTCCGGCACATTGCGCAGCGCGAAGCTGCCCCCGCCGATGGGCTTCACGACGATGAGATCGCCCGGCTTCATCCCGTTGAACGCCGGGCCGCCGATCTTGCGCCAGCCGAGTTGCGCCGCCGAAGCGGGCAAGGTGCCGGTCGTGCCATTGGCGAAGCCGATGCGCGCGGCGCCGCCCTCTTTGGAAACCACGACCGCGACCTTCCAGTCCTCATAGTCGATGCTCTTGAAGGTGCTGGCGAGGCGGCTCGCCCATTTGTCGTCCATCTCGATCGTGCCAAGCGGGCCGGACCAGCCATGCCCCGCGTCATAGCGCAGCAAACCGGCGCGCAACGCGTTGCGAGTCTGGGTCTGAATCCGGCCATCGAAAGGCGAGCGTATCCACAGGCCGCCCGCATAAACGCTGTTCGGGCCGTCCTTCTCCGTTTCGCCGAAACGTTCGATCAGGCGGCGGCGCATTTCCTCGATATAATAGCCGCCGCTGCTGGCGCCCTCGCTGTCGAACAGCGAGGTTCCCTGAGTCACCGCGCCCAGCGGCTGCGCCTTGGCGTCACGATATTGCGCATCGGTGATCCAGCCGTTCTCGCGCATCTCGCCCAGCGCCCAATTGCGCCGGTCAATCGCGCGGGCATGGCCGCTCTCGCTTTCGGGGCGATAGTTGGACGGCCCCTTGGGCAAAATCGCGAGATAGGCGACCTCGTGCAGCTTCAGCTCGCCGACATCCTTGTTGAAATAGGCGCGCGAGGCCGCCTGCACGCCATAGGCGTTGCGACCGAGGAAGATCTGGTTGAGATACAACTCCAGGATCTGCTTCTTGCTCATCGCGTTTTCGATGCGATAGGCAAGGATCATTTCCCTGATCTTGCGCGTGGGCGAATATTCGTCGCCGATCAGCAGGTTCTTAGCCACTTGCTGGGTGATGGTGGAGCCGCCCTTGGCGCGCTGGCCGGAGCCGATCTTCGACACATAATCGAACACCGCGCCCGCAAGGCCGGTGAAGTCCACGCCATGGTGCGAGAAGAAGGTCTTGTCCTCCGCCGCCAGATAGGCCCGGATCAGAACGGGGGGGAAATCGTCATATTGAAGCTGCACCCGCCGCTCGCGGGCATAGCTGTAGACCGGCTCGCCATTCACATCGCGCACGACGCTGGGCAGCGCCGGCTCATATTCCGCCAGCGCCGCCGCATCGGGGAGATC
>CAYOZY010000006.1:28964-31292 GCA_964408525.1 uncultured Sphingobium sp.
GAAAAACAGCAGCACGGAGCCAAGGGCATAGACCGCGCGGCGGCCCCAGCGGTTCGCCCAGACGCGGGTCAGCACCGATCCGGCCTCGCCGACCCCTCTCCTTATGCGGTAGCTGATGGTGCCGTCGCCCGACGGTTCGGCTTCTGCTGTGTTCATCGAGACGCGCTCTTAGGCCATTTTGCCGCAAAGGGGAAACCGCTTTTCAACCGGCGCGGGCATCCATGCGCTCATGGCGCCAGCCGCCGCGCGAAATACACCTCGACCGCGCGCGCCACCCCCTGCGCGATTTTCCCCCGCCCTTCGGCAGAGGCGAGCTGCCCGGCGTCGTGCGCGCTGCTGATATAGCCTGCCTCCAGCAGCACGGACGGGATATCCGGAGCCTTCAGCACGACCAGCGAGGCAAAGCGGTGATAGGTGGGACGAAAAGCGATGAAGGGTGAGGCTTCACGATAGAGAAGCTTGGCGAAGTCGACCGATTGCGCCATGGCCTCGCGCTGCGAAAGGTCGATCAGGATGGACGAGACGACACCGTCCTGATCGCCCAGATTAACTCCGTTGATGACATCCGCCTGATTTTCCCGCGCGGCGAGGCGTGCGGCTTCCCGGTCGGAAGCGGTTTCGGAAAGCGTATACAGGGTCGCGCCATGGGCTTCGCGGTTCTCGGCGGCATCGGCATGGATGGAGATAAAAAGGTCCGCGCCCATCTTCCGCGCAATGTCATAGCGCTCCTGCAATATCAGGAAACGGTCGTCCTCGCGGGTAAGCGCCACGCGCAGCCGTCCGCCTGCCGCCAGCCTGTCGCGCAATGCCAGCGCCAATGCGAGCGTTGCTTCCTTCTCGCGATAGCCCATTTCAGGATTAATCGCGCCCGAATCCACGCCGCCATGCCCCGCGTCAATGACGATCAGCGGCCGGGAAGGGTCAGCCGAGCCGCGAACCGCAGGCAGGGCAAGGCCCTTCGTCGGCGGAGGAATGGCGATCGTGATGCTGTGTGTGCGTCTCGCCGGGTTCGCAAAAATGGCGGCGGCTTTCTCGCCGACATCCTTGCGCACCACATGCGCATCGCAGCCGGAAACAAGCCCGAAAAGCACCGCAAGAAAGGCATGGCGAGACTTCATGAGAGTAACTTTTCGCCGCGCCGGAGCTTGCAGTCCAGCCATATTAACCAAATATTTACCATGATGGATGAAATCTTGTGCGGCATGGCGAACAAAATGGCCGGGGGCAGTTGCTCCGCACAGTCACAAATGCTAGCCATGAAATGCGCGGCGCGGTCGCCTCTTGAAGGTCACGACGCACGGCGCGTCTTCGCACGGATTTCAGAATATTTGAAATATCGTGCCGTTTCTACAGGTTGACGTTGCAATGAGGCATTTTTCCCGATCCCTTCAAGGCCCAAAAGGCGGCCTTGACGCTCGGTCGGTGCTTTTCGGGTCCGGCAATGGTGCCGGCCATGCCCATGCGACAGGCAAGAACATAATCTCTGTTTTCAAACCCATTCGTCTTAACCGGGCGCAGCCCCGCACCGCATCTGATGCGACGCGGCCGCCTGTGCCCCCTGTCAATTGCATGGTCCGCCGAACGCCGAGGTTCGGCCCGATCCATGCCCGGAGTATAATGAATGAACATGCGTATGCTGATCGATGCGCGCCACCGGGAAGAAACCCGGGTCGCGATCGTCAAGGGAAACCGAATCGAGGAATTTGACTTCGAATCCGCCGAGCACAAGCAGCTCAAGGGTAACATCTATCTGGCAAAGGTGACGCGGGTCGAACCCTCGTTGCAGGCGGCGTTCGTCGATTATGGCGGCAATCGTCACGGCTTCCTCGCCTTTTCGGAAATCCACCCGGATTATTACCAGATCCCCAGGGAGGATCGCGAAGCGCTGCTGCGTGAAGAAGCAGAGCATGCCGCCGCCGAGGCCGCGCTGCACGACGATGCCGATGAAGAGGCTTTGGCCGATGGCGAGGAAGAAGGCGGCGCCGACGACGACATTGGCAGCCATGTCGAGGATGTGACCCCTGTCGCCGGAGACGAGCCCGATAGCGAATCGGAGGCGGAGACCGAAGCGAGCGCCGAAGCGCCTCGCAAGGGTCGCCGCGGCAAGGCTTCTCATGCCGATGAGGGCAGCGACGAGCTGCGCCGCAAGCGCATGGCGCTGCGCCGGCGCTACAAGATTCAGGATGTCATCAAGCGCCGCCAGGTGCTGCTGATCCAGGTCGTCAAGGAAGAACGTGGCAACAAGGGCGCGGCGCTGACCACCTATCTCAGCCTAGCGGGGCGTTATTGTGTGCTGATGCCCAACACGTCGCATGGCGGCGGCATTTC
>CAYOZY010000007.1:0-12420 GCA_964408525.1 uncultured Sphingobium sp.
TTTCTTGAGCGATTTGAAGACACTGCCGCACTAGATGCCGACTTCGATGGACAAATGCCTTTCGTCAAGTACCTCGGCCAGCTCTACGTCGACAAGCTCGAAGGAAAATGGGTCAGCATCCCAAAAATCCCGGACCGTTGGCCGCTGCCTGGTTGGGGCGTAGAACTTCCCTGGCGCTATGACGGCGTTTACAACGTCATGCCCGCACTGCGAGTAGCAGCAAGGAGACGCAAGGGCGACCAGTGGCTATTCACGTTCAACAACAATCGTAATAGCTATCTGAACTGGAAGAACAACGGCATCGTCATAGATCCATATTCCAACGATGTGCCGCTTGCAGATATGTTGCGCGAGAAAAGCTGATGGATTCGATTCTCCAGTCTGCGTGGGATGACCGGCCTCGTCGTCCTGAGCGTGATACGTCTGGTTTTGGGGCGCAGCAGGGCGAATTGTTCCGTCGTGTGCAGTGCCAGGGCGGTGAGGCAGAGGATCAGGGCGGACTGGTGAAGGTGAGCGTTGATGCCCGAGGCCGTGTGCAGTCCATCGAGCTTGATCCTCGGTTGTCGGGTACGGAGTTGCAGCGTCTGGGGCCGCACATCGCGGCGGTGTGTGCCAAGGCGTTTGACCAAAGGGTCGAGCAGATAGGCAAGTTGGTGGCGGCGAACGCGGACTATCTGGATCAGGCGGTGGTTGACGAGGTTGCCGCTCTCACAGGGTGGCTGCGTGGACGATAGGCACCTACTGCCTAGCTAGCTCGCGGCTGTGGTGGTGATGGGTGTCCACAGCCCAGTATCGCGGTGCTGGTGGTGGGCGGTCTGGATGGTGTCGCAGAGTTGGTACAGGTGTTGTTGCATGGTGGTGGATGTGATGGCCATCGCGGCGGCGTGTTCGACCATGATGGTGTCGAATGCTTCGGTGAGTTCACCGACCAGTAGCTCGCTGCGCACGAAGGTGGTGAATGCCTCGATGCTGGGGGTGGCGAAGGTGTTGCTGACGTGGCGTACACGTACGAGAACATCTTCGAGGTAGTCGGGGTCGACGTTTTCACCGGCCAGGGGGCGTGGGGCTGCGGCGGTGACGGTGATGGTTAGTTCGGGCAGCTGGGGTGCTCGCAGATCCTCGGGTACGTTCCAGTCCCCGGTGGTGCCGTAGTGAGTCCAGGCTGATGTGAGGTCAGCGGCTGCGGTACCCATGTGGGTGCCGATGGCGTCGATGTGTTGGCGGTATGCGGCCATGACGGTGGCCGTGCCCGAGAGCAGCGCACTGGCAGCCACTTGCTGAGGTTCATGGTGTTGGGCGTCGATGACTGCTTGCAGGATTTCTGCTCCCGCGACGGCCATCGTGTCGGCAAGCTCACTTAGGCCGGTGAGCGCGACATCGATGATGGGATTGAGCATCGAATACACCAGGGTGTGCGGGGCACCGGGCAAGTGTTCGGCGAACGGCTCAGCCATGGGCTTGATTGTGCAGCACCCCACAGCAATCTACCCGAATCGGTGTCGGGTGCCGCTCTCTGACGGTCCTCCGTAACCCCCACGAACAGAGGGGCGGCACCCGCTTGTGTTTCGTGGCTCGCTGGTCAGTGTGTGTTGGTGAAGGTGACCAGTGAGGGGGGTGTTTAGTAAGGGCATTGGGGTGGGCACCATAACTCTGCGCCGTTCAAGTTGTATGACCATGGGTAGCCCTGGGGGTTGTCTTGGGGGTGGTATTCGCGTTCTGCCGCTGGTCTGGTGTCCGGTGGTAGTTCGGTGCAGGTGAGCAGGGGGCCGTATGTGCATGGCGGCGGCAGCGCGTCAGTGCCAACTTCCTTGTGAAGGGGGATGGGGGAAGCGGCAACGATTGTGGCGACGAGGACGCCACAGGCTGCGGAGAGGGCAACTCGCTCCTAGTGTGGGCCATCGAACGCGCCTGCGTGGATGTCCCGCTACAAGCGGCAAACCCCTCTTTGTTCGATGTTCTGCCAGAATCGGATACGGGTGCCGCCCTACACACCACTCACCATGGTCCTATCGGGGCGGCACCCCCTCTTTCTCTGCGGGGTGGTCTGCCAAAATTAACTCCAGGGTGCCGCTCCGCCAACCGGGTGTTCGTTTTCAGGTGGGGCGGCACCTCTCGTTGTTTGGGGCCTCCCCGAGCCCCGGTGCATTCCCGAGAACACCTATCTCACCCGAGAAACGGCTGACCAGCTGTTGCTGTTGTGCGGGTGAATATGGAGGAGGTCCGGGGCTCTCGGCCGCTGCGGACGGGTTACGGGGGCTCTGAACTGGGGCGGGACGGTCGCCGCCGTAAACCTGGTGGCCTGGGGTTTTGGTGAGCGGGCTCGACAAGTGCTGGTGGGCGTTCAGCGCGGCGTGGTGTTGGTTCGTAGTTGTCGGGTGAGCCAGAACGCGGCGGTGGCCCAGGCGGTGATTCCGATGGTGAGCAGGGTGGTTCCCAGGATGTGGTGATAGATGATCTGGTCGTCGTAGCTGTACACCCCGGGCGCATCGGGTGTCTCAGGGGTGCTCAGGTATTCGCTGGCTTTGCGGTAGTGCACGCACCGATCGGTGGCGGTCATGGGTTGGTGGTTGCAGGTGTTGGGGTGGCTCAGCGTGTTTGCGCCGATAAATGGGAAGGTCATGAAGAAGAGTGTTGCGAGTATTGCTTTCCACGATGCGGTGCGGGTGTGGGGCTGGCGGTGTTTCACGAAGTGTTTCCCCACGGTAGCCAGTATCCATGACCGCCTTCTTCGTGGACAGTTGTGGACTCGGCGATACAGCCCTGTTCCTGTCGGGTCCGGGTAGGTCGCGCACAACCCATCGCCCTGGCGGGGTTTGGTGTGCTCTGGCTGACTTGGTTCCACTATGGGGGAGTTGTCTGAGCTGTCGATGATGAGATGTCTGGTTCTACCATTGCGTTGATGAGACGGTTGTTGTTGCTGCCTGTGGTTGTTTGTTTGGCCGGTTGTACCGCTGTGGTTGCTGGTCAGGCAAATAGGTCTGTGCCGTTGTCTGAGCCGCCAGATCGTCCGATCACGCAGATACTGCCGGACCAGGCCGAGTTGTCCAGAACGTTGAGTTCGCCCATGCAGGCCAGGTACGGCGGCAGACCCGGTGGGGTGCAGGTGCTGCCGAATGGGATGGCAGGTGCTGTTCCGGTGGAGTGCATCAAGGTTCATGCACCGGCCATGCGTCATACTTATCGGCAGGCACCAGTGCGTGCCGCGATCAGGATCACCTGGAAAACTGACACCGACCACGTTCGGTTCCCTACGCCGAATTTGCGAACGACGTTCGGGGTCATCGAGTTCGATACCACCGACAGTGCCCGAACTTGGTACCGACTGTTTGCCGCCGACTGGCGGCATTGTCAAGGCGAAACTGCGGTCATACGCACGGCCAGCTACACGCTTCGATACGACATAGGCCGCACCTCTGATGCCGGCGATCTGTTGACGACGGTCCTCATGCTTTCGGGCACAAACGGTGCTCAGCCGATGCCTGTCCAGCGTGCTCTAGCCCAAGTATCGCGGTACCTCATCGATGTCGAAGTCATGGACACCGCGCACTCTGGGGACCCCGGCGAGGCCGTCGCAACCCAGAGAGCCGAGGCCATCACGGAGCTGATCTCCGAGAAAATCAACGCCGACGGTCATGTGTAAACATCAGTTTCTTCGCAGGTGATTCAACGGTTTCACCAGCTCACTGATGTTGACTTCTAGCCCGATAGCCAGGCGCAACAGGGCCTTGGCGGTCGGGTTGAGTTTCCCGTTTTCGTACCGGTGGATCGTGTTGCGGGGAATGCCGGTTCGTTCGGCAAGCTGATCCAGCGTCAGTCCGGTGTCCAGGCGCTGCTTCTGAATCCCGATGCCCAATGCGGTGATGTCGATGGTGTCCAGGTCGGGGACGGGGGACACCTTTTTGCTCGGCACCCGTTAAGACTGGATGCCGCAAACCCCCAGGTCATCGACCTATAAGTAGACAAATCAACTTATGGGTTGATACGTTCGGCGTAACACCACGGACTTCAGGGGGCTGGCATCAGCGGATACAAGACCGCCTCGTTGCTTGCTGGTGGTGCGGGCTTGGTCATCGCAGTCGCGGGGTTTGGAACGTGGGTTGAAATGCCGAGCGTGGGCGTACGGGTCTCGGGGACCGGGAAGTTCAGCTCTGTTTTGTCGTGGATGGCGGATGCGCCCGTGGTGGAGCACGGCTATCCGATTGCGTGGGTCATGCTGGTGTTGGGTGTGGTTATCGCGGGGGCAGCGGCCCTGCACTTCGGTGATGTGCTCGATGCTGACGTGGCATTGAAAAGTGTTGCACTGCCTGGCTTTTTGGGTGTCGCGCTGACCGTGCTGGCGATGGCCAACAAGGACACGCTGATCAAGGTGCCTGCCGATCAATTGCAGGGCGTGTCACTGGATACGGGCACGGGGGCCATTGTCGTGTTGGCGGCTTCCATTGTGGCAGTGCTGGCAGGGTTCGCGCTCTTGATGTTCGACGGGCACGTCTATGTGCCCACCCGTCCACGCACCTCGTCGCGTCCGGTAGCCACACGCCCAGCGGCACGGAGCAAGCCTGGCAAGAAGAAGGTCGCTCCGAAGAAGAAAAAGAAGAAAGTCAAGAAGAAGGTCACAAAGAAGCCCTTGGCCATCTCAGCGGCAGAGGTCGATGATCCAGTCACCTCGGAAGCTGACGATGGGGACGCCACTGAGGTCTTCGAGGTCTCGGAGCAGGTGGTGTACACGGGTGGCTCGGCGGGGCAGCCGCCAATCTGGCTGACCCACTGGTGCGCACAGCTTCCCGCGTCATTACGCAGCGTGCTGGCGGTGCCAGGTGTCCCCGATGGCGGGCCGGTTCTGCTGTTGCACCCCGGAGGTGGTGTGGGGCCTGATGACTTGATATCGACGATGGTGCGTGACGAGAAGCCCTGGCTCCTGGATGATCTCGCGTACACGTCGTGGGAAGCGGGGCTTTCCCCGATACTCGGCGAACTCGGCAAGAGCTACACCGTCCTGGAACTCGTCCGTGAGGACGAATGGTTGGCCCCGCTGATGCAAGCTGCTGGCATCGCCACGACCAGCACTCGACTGGAATCTGGGCGCGACGTGCATGGTTCCTACGAGCGGCATGTGAGGACCATCGACCTGCCAGTGCTCATCGGTGCTGCGGTCGAGGAGAGCGGTCTGGTTCTTCGGTTCGCTTCTCGGGTAGGGGATTCGGCGGTCACGTGGTCTCAGGGCCTGACTGCGCTGCGTGAAGAGTTCGCGGCGGCGGGCGCGAATGCACGGCATCTGCGGGTCGTGGACAGTCCCGAAGGCGGTGTCGAGCTGCGATTCAACGACAACGAAGAACGTGTCGCAATCGTCAAAGAGTAAGTGGGACAGGAGAAACCATGGCACAGAAAGAGCCCGCCTCGGCAGGTCAGTGGGCAGGAAGCCTTATATTCGCCGGGGGTCTAGTGGGAGCCTTCCTGGCTGGTCAGGTGATCAAGAACGGCAGTTTGGCGGTCGGCTCGTTCTGTTTGGCGCTGGTCGGACTGGGCATCTACCTCGTCAGTGTTGTGGGCCGTGCAGCTGCTGCCAACCGCCAAATGCGCCCACGGCCCGAACGGACGATCGTCGAGCACTACCCCGAGGGCGGGGCCGACGACGATGACGGCGACACCGAAACGGCGGGCGCGCCGCAGGAGAAGAACGTTGCTGCTTCGGGGGATCAAGTAACCGGGCCGCGTAGGCGTGGCTTTCTGAGCGGTCTCGGTGACGGTGACTCGTTTCCGCGCACTAACAACTGATGGGTATCGCGATGAGCCAAAAACTGTTCCGCACAGCGCTATTGGCGCTTGCGGTAGCTTTGACTGTTGGATTGGCCCCCGTGGCTGGTGCTCAGCCTTCTCCTCCGTATCCCGCACCGCCCGGGCGTGAATGGGGATTGTTCGGCCCCTATCACTCCTCGTGGGTATGCGGACAGGCGGAGGACACCTGGCCAGCGGCGAAATCCGAGTGCTTCCAAGGCGACAGTGGCGGATGGTACTGGTACGGTCTGCGGCAGGCGGGATGACTCATGGCATATCGGTTGTGTATCAAGGTATTCGGAGTGCTAGTGGCAGCAAGTGTTGTGCTCGCGCCGTCTGCGGGCGCGGATCCTGGTCAGTTGAGTGGGCATTACATCAGGACGGCGACTAATCGCGAGAGCGGCGCGACCATGACCACGCACTGGTATGCCACACTGTGCGGGCCAGGGTGTGCCACCGTCGAAATCTGTGCGAACGACAAGCATGAACCGCTGCGGCACCGCCCAAGCGACGCTGTCGCAGGGGCGCTGGGCCATGGAGGTGCGGGTCACGCTGGTGTGCACCGACCAATTCGGGAACCGGATGGGCGACATCCCTGGTGGGGCTATCGCCCACTACACCTGGGATCCGAACACCCTGGCCGGCGTGGCTGAGACGACCGCTGATGGGACGGGATGTCCGGCTGCCGCCTCCGCAGGCACGGTAAACGACTTCCAGCTCAAACCCGCATGACACAAGAACTACGCAGGCAGTGCCCATCTAGGTGAAAACCGCTGCGCAATGACGAGTGCTCTGTCACAGTCTTCATTGGGTGCCGCCCCGCACCATGGTTACCGCCAGGGGCGGCACCCATTCTTATTTCTGAATTGGTCAGTGCTTGCCGATGTATTCCACGAGCGCGGGAAGTAGGCGGTGCTGGGTGTAGGAGCTGTCGGGGTCACCTCGCCAGAACACGGGCAGATCCTTGTCATCGACAATCTGGCCGAAGCGGCGCAGCAAGTCATCGTGGTTATTGCTGGCGTCGTTTTCCTCGGTGAGCCGATTTCATTGGTCAAAGTTGCTGGTGTGGCGTTGGTTGTCGCTGGTGTTGTCACTTTGAATCTGACAGGAGCTCACTAGCGGCGTTCTTCCTGGCTTGGCTGTGCTGGCGGCAGGACGAGGACACTCCTCGTCCTGCCTGGGAGCCTGCTTGACCAGCGATTTTCACCCTGACGGTGTCCGTGTGGGGGAATAGCTGTGAGCTGGAGATATGGGTGGGTTGGGGGTTCGGTGGGTGTGGTTGATTACTCGGCCTGTGATCACGACCTTTGGGGGCGATAGGGTCTGACTGAACTCAGAGGTGATGGGATAATGCGCGGTGGCAAACGAACGTAATAACGAGAAACTGGTGCGCGACGCGCGCGTCGCGCTCGGCTACTACGAGTCTGACGACATCACTGTTGAGGAGCAGCAGTCGAAGGCGGCTGCCGTCAGGCGGCTCCTCAAGAGTGCGGGCAAGAGCGGTAGTGGCGGGGGCGGGTACCCCGAGTTCATCGTCACGTCCCTCGAAGATGACGACGTGGTGCTCATTATCGAGTGCAAAGCGTCGAAGAACCGCTTGGCGTCGCCGAGCCTGGACAAGCCCGTTGATTATGCCCTGGATGGCGCACTGCACTACGCGAGGGCGTTGTCGAAGGAATACCACGTCGTTGCAATCGGCAGCGCCGGAGAAACGAAGCGGGAGTGGAAGGTTGCCACGTACCTGCACGCTAAGGGCGCGGCGGAGTCTGTGGAACTTAAGGCCCGCAGCAATGCGGCCATCAACAAGATCGTCTCCTGGAATGACTACCGGGATGCTTTCACGTATGACCCCGCCGTCAAGCGGAAACGCATCGAAGACCTCATGGCGGTGTCGCGGTCCATGCACAACTTTATGCGTGACTATGCCAAGCTCGCGGAGAACGAGAAGCCGCTGCTGGTGTCGGGGACGCTGATTGCACTGATGAATCCGGTGTTTCGCATGTCGTATTCGGAGCACAAGGCCGACAAGCTTCAGGCGGCGTGGTTGTCAGCCATCACCGAGCAGATCGAGGACGCGGACATCCCACGGGCGAAGAAGAACAACATCACCCAGCCCTACAGCGGCATCGCGGTCCACCCTGAACTGGGACGCCCGACACCTAAGTACCCCAAGGGGCCGCTGCATGAACTGATTCGGCTTCTCGACCATGAGGTGATGCCTCTCATGGACGTGTATCACGACTACGACGTAGTGGGACAATTCTACGGAGAATTCTTGAAATACACTGGTGGAGACAAGAAGTCACTCGGCATCGTCCTTACGCCGCGCCACATCACCGACCTGTTTAGCCGCTTGTCTCAGGTCAGCAAGGATGACGTGGTGGTGGACATCTGCGCGGGAACTGGCGGGTTCCTCATCGCGGCGATGGCACGGATGCTCGGGCAGTGTGTTACTGAGAATGAACGCCTCGATGTGAAGCGCAACCGCCTCATCGGTGTCGAACATCAGCCGAACATGTACACACTCGCAGCGTCCAACATGTTATTGCGCGGGGACGGCAAGGCGAACCTTTACCAGGGGTCGTGCTTTGACACTCCCAATGTGAATGCGATCAAGAACCATCACCGCGACGGCGAACCAGACGGGTCGCTGCGTCCGAACATCGGGATGCTCAACCCTCCCTACTCCCAGAAGGGCGAAGGACTGCACGAGCTGGATTTCGTGACGACGATGCTGGACGTTCTCGCCCCAGGTGGTCTTGGCTTCGCCATCATTCCGGTGTCGTGCGCAACCGGCACTTACGGCAAGGAGAACCTGCTTCAGTCTCATCGACTTGAGGCTGTGATGTCCATGCCCCCAGAGCTTTTCAGCCCCGTAGGTGTAGTCACGTGTGTGATGGTGTTCCGCGCTCACACACCGCACGCGAACACCCCGGACTTCAAGACGTGGTTCGGGTACTGGCGCGAAGACGGATTCATCAAGACCAAGCACATGGGGCGCATCGACGCCGGTGGCTGGGAAATTATCCGTGGTCACTGGGTCGATAGCTTCGTTAACCGAACCACGAAGATCGGTGAATCGGTTCTGCACAAGGTCACCGCAGCCGACGAGTGGACCGCTGAGGCGTACATGGAGACCGACTATGCCGCGCTCACCGAAGCCGATTTCGAGAAGGTCGTCCAGAACTACGCCCTGTATATGCTCACCCGCGACCTGGGCGGCGGTGACCTCGAAGACACCGAAGACGAGGGCGTTGATGACGTTGATGACTCCGACACTGACGAGGCTGACGATGCCGACGATTGAGAATGTGTTCGAAGTTGAGTACGGCAACAAGCTCGATATGAACAAGCAATCCCCAGACCCGAACGGGGTGTGCTTCGTAGGACGCAAAGGCAGCGACCAGGGAATATCGGGTCGGGTCCGTGAGATTCCCGGCGTGAGAAAGTACCCGGCCGGTGCGCTCACCGTGGCACTCGGCGGTTCACGTCTGCTGGCGACATTCGTCCAGCAGGAACCCTTCTATACCGCGCAGAACGTGGCAGTGCTGATTCCGCGCGATGTGAAGATGTCCTTGAGCACACGGTTGTTCTACGCGATGGCGATCACGGCAAACCGGTACCGTTACACCGCATTCGGGCGCGAAGCGAACCGCACCATCCGCGCCATCGAACTGCCCGAGCAAGTGCCGTCGTGGGTGTCGAATCGAGCCGACCCCAGCATGCTAGAAACCAGTCTCAAGACGTATATACCCGACGCGCTGACGCCTTCGACCACTGCGGCGGACCCAGAGGTCGTCCAAGTGAAGGACTTGTTCGATGTTGCCTATGGGCAGTCTCTGGAACTGAACCGACTGACAAAGGTCGCCGCCCCCGAAGGCGTGAACTTCGTATCCCGCGCGATGCGCAACAACGGAATCACCGCGAGAGTAAGGATGCCCGCTGGTGTGGAGCCATCCCCTCCTGGCTCGCTTTCGGTCGCACTCGGAGGAAACGGGGTGCTGTCTACGTTCCTGCAGCCAGAGCCGTTCGTGTGCGGGCGCGATGTCGCCGTGCTAACACCGAAACGAAATATGAGTGTGGGTGAACTGCTGTGGTGGTCCCACTTGATCCTGGCGAACAAGTACCGCTACTCGTACGGGCGACAAGCCAACCGCACGTTGGCGGCGCTGCCGCTGCCGACGATGATTCCTGACTACGCGATTAAGGTCATTGACGCTGCGCGTGCTGACAAGCTGTTTCCGTCGCAACGTTGATGCGAGGGGACTCGATATCCCCAGGTTGGTGGGTGTTGTCGGCGGTATCGGACAAATCGGACATTTTCACGGCAATTTGAATCGACCCCTGGGACGCACTGGGGTTGGTGGGATGAATCCCCAGGTCATCGTGTTCATTGGTTCGAGAGTCCGTGATACCGCATCTCTGAGCGGCTGCACAGAGTCGAATCCGGCAGTCCATCAGCGACCTACACGTCCTGTTTTCGCAGTTCAAAGGCTAATCGGACAAATCGGACACTTCTGGCTCAAGTTACACAGGGTCTGGAAATTCTCTCTCCCTAATGCGACACGCCGCACGACACACCGAGAATCGAAAGAGAGAGAATTTCCAGACCACATGTAACTTCGCTCAATCTTGTCCGATTTGTCCGATTCTCGGGCTTGTGGCCTACCGGCAGCAGTGCGGGCATCCGCACGAGCACGTGGGTGCAACGAGCTTGAGGTTCT
The DNA here is from genome assembly GCA_964408525.1 of uncultured Sphingobium sp. Taxonomy (GTDB): domain Bacteria; phylum Pseudomonadota; class Alphaproteobacteria; order Sphingomonadales; family Sphingomonadaceae; genus Sphingobium. Next base: position 10,497 of record CAYOZY010000007.1, read on the forward strand.
CGACTTTCGGTGAGGTGAGGTTTCTCAGCGACTTGCCCGTCTGGGCATCGAACGCCGTGGCGTGATCGTCTCGCCGGCAGATGCTCCCGCCGCGCACCACGCCGTCTTTGTAGTTCCACTGGCTGTCTTGAGGCATCTTGGTCCTCCTCGGTCGAGGGCTCCCTGGTGGAGCCCATCGGGGTGGATGGTGGACTCCACTCCGTCCTGGCGACGAACGCGGCGCGTGCACCCCCGAATACGACAATGTGACCAAGGTCATATTTGATTGTCTCGTGATGCGAGGTGTTAACGCTCGGCACATCGGCGCGGGGCCTCGAATCCGTTGCCTTTCGGTGAGTCTGAACGACTCTTCCGCTCCTTATGCCCGTTGAGCTGCACTTTTGTTGGCGGGGACGCCAAACTCCGCTGTGCCCTGAGGCGAGGCTCTAAGTCATTCAGCTAACTCGAACAGGGGGAGTGTTCGGGTCATAAACAATACATCCATATGGGTGTATTCCGATGCGTAACAGTTGATTTCGAGTGGTTTTCGCGCCACAGTGTGATTACGTGAGACGTACGAAATCCGTACATATAGCAACTAGGAAAGGAGCGCCCGATGACCGCAGTGTTAGAGCAAGTCGCGCTGAGAGACCGTGAGCGTGCTGCCGCTTATCTGTCCATGACTGTTCGTCGCCTGGATGACTTGCGCCGCAGTGGGGCGATCCATGCCGTCCGCGACGGAAACCGTTGGAAGTACACGACGGGTGCCCTCAACGATTACATCAAGAGGCTACCCACAAACGCCGCTTAGGCCACTCCAGAAAACCAACAGGCCCGACCTCACCGCCTAGACAACGGAAGTCGGACCTGTCACCGCCGAAAGGAATTCGACATGTCAACTGTAACAGTTGAATCGACAGGAATCAGCCCCTTGGCGAGTCTTGCGTTCGCACCCAAGCCCGAGTTGCGCAGCCTCGCGCTCGAACTGCCTGTGCTGCCAGTGGCGCTGGCCCCGGAATCCCAGACAAGCTGGGGAAGGCTGGCTTTCGAGATCCTCGCGGATGCCCATGCGTGGCTGCGCCCGCTCTACCAGCTCGTCCAGACTTCCGGGACGCTCGACCCCATCGCCAACTATCTGGAGGAGCACCCGCGCCTGGGTCGCTCGTCTCGACAGCTCGCGGCTGACATCCAGCGCATCATCGCTTCCACGGACGCCGCCGACCCGTACCTGCGGGAATCCCTGACTGGTCTGGTTCAGGCGGCGTGGAACGAGGCGGTCGATAGGTTCGAGACCCTGCATCTGCCGACTTTTCGCCCGCCGGACGCCGAGGAACAGCTCGCGGACCTTGCTGCCGCCGTCGCTCAAACTCGCGCTATGGCGCTGAGCCTGCGCGCCGACGAGCACTTCGGATTCTCGGATGCCCTCAGCGCCATGCTGACCGAAATCGGCTTCCCGCTCGGCCAACGTGATCTTGTGTTGGAGTCCGTGGCCACCGGGGAGCCGATCAGCTTGAGCACCGACATCGAGGAGAACTGACGTGATTGAGACGATGAACATCGAGCTTCCTGGCCAGCCGTTGACCGCCGCGCACCGGAAATACTTGAACAGCGCGGGCCTCACAGACGAGTATCTGGACCGCGAGGACGTGCTCATTCGCAGTGTCACCGGGCAGCTCGATCTCGACACCATGCTCGGCACGCCGTTCGCGTATGTCGGTGGCATCCAGGATGTCGTGCCGCAAGGCATCCTGTTCGGCTGGCGTGACCTGGCGGGCACGGTGCGCTGGCAGCTCCGCCTTGATGAGCCAGGAGAACTGCCAAAGTATTTGGCCGAGAAAGATTGGGCACCTAGCTACGGAGTCCGTGCGGACGCAGGTGATGATTCGCCGATTCTCACCGTGGAAGGCACGAAACAGTCGCACGCGGCGCGGCCTCGCGCGAGCTC
>CAYOZY010000007.1:12430-18708 GCA_964408525.1 uncultured Sphingobium sp.
GGCGGCGTGTGCGGTAGGCGAGAGCTACACGGTGATTGGCGTTCCGGGGTGCACTGCATGGTCCACAGGGGGCTGGGTGGTCGCCCCTGAGCTGCGCAGACTCGTGACGCGGCGCGAGGTGTACATCCTGTTGGATGCCGACGCCGCCGAGAACCGCCTTGTCTACGACGCCGGCGAGTGGCTCAAGAAGTCTCTTGGACCACTTGCCAAGACGAGGTTCTTGATGTGCCCGGGTGGTAGCAAGGAGGGTATCGACGACTATCTCGGCACGCTCGATGCCGAGGATCGCGCGGACGCCATCGAGGCCCTGATTTCGGAGTCGGCGGCCAAGCCCGCGACACGGCGTCCGGACAAGCAGAAGCACATCCCGGACGCACAGGACATCGCAAGGCGGCGAGCTGCCATCGCCGAATCAGCGTGTGACGGCCTCGACTTGGACAACCTCGACGTGGACGAAAACACAGGGCTGCCAAGGATTCAGGGTGAGCCGCTGGACGGGAGCGTGTGGTTCGACGCGATGACTGGGCAGTTCCAGCCAGAGACGCTCGCCAGATACATCCTGGGCTCCACGACACCCGTCGCGCTCGCGGCCGGGGACGAGCTGCTCGGTGTGTACGGCAACGGCTACTTCCACACCGAACGCCTGGCGTTTGATTCCGTGGTGGGCCGTTACCTGGGTGACCGATTGACTCAGACTCACGTGGCGAACGTGCGGCTGCAGGCAATCAGGTTGTGCCAGGAGACGAATCGTCGCCTGCCGGACAGGACGCCATACAAGGGATTCGTGAACCTGCGCGATGGCATGCTCGACTTGTCCACGTTGAAGCTTCATCCGCACAGTCCGAAATACATGTCGTTGCGGCAGCTTCCTGGCAGGTGGGACCCGGACGCCACCTGCCCCAAGTACGAGGCGTGGCTGGCTGACCGTGTTGGTGAATCCCAAGTCGGTGTCATCGAAGAGGCCATCAGCCAATTCTTGGACGAGGGCCGCACGCCGTCGAAGGCGCTGTTCGCGTTCGGGCCGAACCGCACGGGAAAGTCCACCATCTTGCGCATCGCCAAGGAGCTGGTCGGCGGAGACACGAAAGTTTCCGGGGTCAGCTTGCAGAAGTTGTCCGGCGAGGGTTTCGGGGCTGCTGAGGTGTTCGGCAAGGCCATCAATATGTGCCCGGACATGCCGAGTGATTACGTGCAAGACCTGTCCATCTTCAAGCGGGTGACAGGCGACGACACAATCACCGCCAGCAAGAAGTACGGGGTGATGATGACTTTTCGGGCCAACTCGTTGTTCCTGATGAGCGGCAACACCCTGCCCACGGTCGCCGCCGCCGAGGGAACGAGCTACTTGAGTCGCGTGGTGCCAGCGGCTTTCCTCAAGAGCTACTTGGGTTTTGAGAATCCGAACATCGAGGACGAGTTGATTGCCGAACTGCCGGGGATTCTGGTCCGCTGGGCACGCGCTCGGCAGGCGCACATCGCACGGGAATTCAAGTGGCTGCCCGTGCACCAGGCCATCACGAACCACTTCGCGTCCGAGTCCGACCGGGTAGCTCGCTTCGTCTCGTCGTGCTGCGTGGTCGGTGTGAAGACGGCCACCAAAGCAGCCAAGGAAGCCGCGACGGGAACCGACGCCGCAGCCCGACGATTCGGCCCGACCATCGTCAACATCTCTATGCCGACGTGGCCGAGCTTCCCGGCGCCAGCCACAAAGACCAACTTGTTCGATGCGTTCCAGGCGTGGACAACTGACGAGCAGAGCAAGGGGATGAGTAAGAGCCTGTTTTTCAAGAGGCTGGAGCAGATTCCCGGTGCGCGGATCGACTGCTCAGATTCGAATTCAAAGCCGGTCACGAATGTCTCTATTCGACCGCAGTCGGAATGGTCGAGTGGCGACAGCGCCACCTCGCTGCGAGAGATGTTGTTCCCCGGATGGACGCCGCCGGGCACAGGGGTCGAGCCCGCAGAGTCCTTGACGGTAGCGGAGGGCGCGGTGGCCGAGATCGCCACGGTGACGCCGATGGCGGCAGCCCGCCGAAAGTACGTCGGCAACAGCAAGAGCAAGTATTGGAGGAACTGACATGGATCCCCAGCACGACGATTACCCCGACCTTCCGCCGCTTCCGGTGCCAGTTCAGTTGGCTTGTCAGAACATCGAGCCCGAGCATCTGCTCTTGCCGCGAGAAGACATGCAGATGCTGGCCGATGTCGGCCACGCCATCCACACGTTCGTAACCCGTTGCATCCCGCATCTCGACATCGCGACAGTGGAGATGACGACGTACCGTGCGCTACTCGCCGTCCAACAGGTTGTTGAAGAAGCCCTTAACGCCCGAGGGGACGTGACAAGCCGTGAGTAGTCAAATGCTCTCCAGTTCAATGACAATCGGTTCTATGAGCCCGATGACATCTGCCGAACTCGCTGAGGCCGAGTCCGACCGCCAGCACGCGCGGAGGTTCTTTTGGTGGTGGCTTGGGTCCGCAACGGTGCTCACTCTTGTGGGCAACACGGTCCATGCGGTGCTGACGGACATCTCCGCTACAGCGGTGAAAATCGGTGTGAACGTCATTCCGCCAGTTATCGCGTTCGCGGCCATTCACGGGATTCAGGGGCTCGCCCGTGCGGGTTCGGTGCATCGCGCCAAGCGGGGATCCTTCTCGCTGCGTGAGTCCGGTGGAGCCTTTGTTTTCGCCGTCTGCGTGACCGCGCTGCTGGCGCTTGCGGCGGCGATTCTGAGCTACGCGGGCTTGTACGCGGTCGCCGTTGCGGGTGGTCTCGGCCCGCGCTTGGCAGCGTTGTGGCCGCTGACCATTGACGCGGGAATCGCGGTCAGCACGATCTCTTTGATGGTGCTACGACCCGCGTCCAGCGCGGACTTGCGTGCCGCGCGCACAGCTGCCCTCGCGGTCTCAACGCGGTCTGCACGGCAGGACGAGCCCCAGCTCAACACTTCCGCGCGGGGTGCGCGCACCCCATCCGCGCAGTCCGCCAAGTCCGATGCTGCGCCGCGCACATCGGCTCCACTGCGTGCGCCCGTACCCGCGAACCGCACATCGCGGGGAGCGCGGCCCGCGCCGACATCGACTGACATCGCGGTGACCGACGCACATCGTGAGCGCGCACGCGAACTGGTGGATGCAGCAGTGACGCAAAAGAGCGCGGCGGATGTCGCGCGGGTGCTGGCGCTTGCCGAGTCAGGCGCGTCGGTGACGCGCATCGAGCGTGAGGTGAAGGTTCATCGTGACGCGGTGAAGAAGATTGTGCGCGCGACTCAGGAGCCAGTGCCTGTGCTTGCAGCGGCTGTTTGACTCTTGTCCGGTTGCGTCTGTTGAGGCAATGGCGGGAGCCCGACGTGGGCACGGACCAGTTGACTGAACGCTCGCAACTCGTTGTTGACGGGTTCGCTCGCCTTGCTTCCAAGAATGGGCAGTATCCCCGCGACAAGCACCTGGAGACTCAGTGCTTGGACAACTTTGTCCGCCTGGGTCACGACATCATCTGGCGCGGCTAGCCTCAACTCTTCGACGATTGCGCGGATCGGTTGCAGTTCTCGCACCTTGTCCATTGCGCCGAGTGCCTTGACCGCCAGCCACTGGGTTGTGGGTTGCCCATCAGGGAAGAACACCTTCTGTACAGATTCCGTGTTCACCTTGCCGTCCGGACCCAACAGGTCGGGTGCGATGGCGCTGATCTCAGCGATGCCCAAGTTGGCGTTCTGAATCTCGGGCACAGACTGGACGAAACGTATCGCGATTGAACGGAGCAGGTCGGCTGCCGCTCGCTCCGCCTGCGTCCGTTTCTCTCGACGGTAGGTCACGATCCCAGTCAAATATGTACCGAGAGAACCGAGCACGACACCTATCAGTGGCCCCACGGTGGCCCAGATGCTTTGCATAACAGAAGAATGGCAGAAGAGGGCGACAACCACCCTCGTTCTGTAAGACGGGGCGTAAGGCCGCGCGTAAAACGGTTTGTAAGATGGCCCGTAAGACCGCCCGTAAGATTTCTCGAACACCCTTACCCCCCCTCGGGCACTGTTCCATATGCCCTGCTAGAGAACCCGTTTTACGGCCATCCGAGCACCTCTCGCACACCCGCTCCCGAGCCTCCTCGCAACCCCACCCGTAAGACGCCCTGGACGACGAATCCTGGAGCCCCAGAAGCCCTCTCGCCCACCCGACTCCCCACTCCGTAAGCCCACCAGCCCCCGCCGAACCTCCCACCGCACCGTGGCGCGGCCACGGCACGGCGCTCGCGGCAACTCTCTGGCCCCCGAATCCTTCCAGTGACCTGGCCTTTTAGCTCCCCGCTCTCTCGCCCTCAACGACTCTGACCTACGGAAACACCCAACTCCCCACACCTGTCGCATCCTCCGCGCTCCTCGTTTCCCCAGTTCAACGGGCATTCTGACTCGTTAGCAAAGTGTGGTGTTAATGCCAGAGTAACGGGAAGTGCAGGTACACACCGGGATTCACGTCAATCAGGGTTGACATGGCAAAGATTTTGATTAGACTCATTAACGGCGAACTCCTGTAACCCGTCCGCCGAATTAAGAGAAGGGGTCTGGGCAAAGGCCCTCTCGGAGTGCCAGGAGGTGATGACAGTGGGCAAATGGATTGCCGCTGCTGTCTTGGTCTTCCTGGGGCTCGGAACCATCCAGCAATACCCCGTCGTCGGCTTTGGAATGCTCTGCGCTGGAGCCCTTCTTGTGTGGATGGCCCTACAGGGCCGACAGGCCGTACGGGTCGAGCGGAGCCGCCCTGTGGCCGCGCGCCAGGCGCGCCAGGACGTGCAGGCCGAGGTGAACGCCGCCCAGCGCGCCGCGAACCGCGAGATGCGTCGGGCCGTCGAGAAGGCGCGCCGTCAGGCGCAGAAGAACCTCGCCGGCGCGGTGGAGCGCGTCGAGCGGGATCAGGCGAGCAGGTGGGTCTCGTGAGCAGGCAGCAAAAGCGTGCGCTCCAGGCTCGCCGCGCCGAACGGCGCGCTGAAAAGCGCTTGGACGCTATCGAGCGCGACGCGGAACAGGCCGAGAAAGAGTACGAGAAGCTCTCCGAGAAGGTCGCGGCCATCGAGCTTCGAGCGCGTCAGGACGCCGAGAAGGCCATCACCGAAATCACGCGCCAGGCCGCGTCTGAGGAACGTCGCGTGCTGAGCACACCGCTCACGCGGTACACGGGTGCTGGGTTCGGTCGTCCCGCGACCTGGGTGTGGCATGTGAAAGCCGCGATGCCAAGTGGGCTTGCGCAGCGAGTTGGAATCGACAGCCGCGAGGGCGGGCCGATGCTTGTTCTGCGCGCGGGTGGAGGAGTAGCTGAAACTGACTTGGCTCCCAGCGTCATCCGCGCCGAGCTGCCCGAGCTGGCGGCCCACCCGAGCTTCATCGGATGGTCGGATCAGGTGGCCGCGCTGCTCCCGGAAGTGGCCGCGAGGTACTCAGCCCTGGAGCTTCTGCGCAACGATGACTGGTTGTTGGCACTGTTGGAAGCCGCTGGGATCACGTCATCGAGCACTTCGACCGAATCGGTGACGGGCGTTTATGGAGTGGTCGAAAGGAAAGTCACGACGACGACCGTCCCCACGGTGCAAGACGTTCGCATCACACGGACGGGCTTGCGATTGATGTTCGTGCACCAGCCAGGTCGGAGTGCGCGAGATTGGACGGCCAAGCTCGACAGTCTCCGCGCTGGGCTCAAGGCCGCTGGATTGGGTGCCGACAACATGAAGATTTCTGATGGAACGGATGGAACGGTGGTACTGCACATGAACGACGTGGATCCTTTCTCGGGCGTGATTCCCGAGAGCGGCCTGTTCGACAGTGAGCGGGGACGCTCGCTGCTCGGCATCACCGAGTCCGGTGAAGAATGTTGGATTACGTGGAGCGGCTCCAGCGGACTCGTTGTGGGTGGAGTGCCTGGCAGCGGAAAGACAGCTTCTCTCCTTCCAGTTTTCGCCGGGATGACTGGACAGTGCGAACTTCACATCTTCGACGGGAAATCAGGGTTCGACCTTCACCCCCTTCGTCACATTTCGACGACTTATGACAGGAGCGGTGACATCACTGCTCCACTCGAAACACTGCGCCGCCTCGATGCTCTCAGGACTGCGCGAGCCGAGGCTATGTACGAGGTCGCGAACGCTAACAACTTCTGGAACTTGACCGCCGAACAGAAGTCCACGCTCGGCGTGAAGCCCGTCTTCATCATCTTGGACGAATGTCAGACATGGCTCGACCAGTCGGGCATGGACAAAGAGGAGAAGAGTGCCTCCGATGAAGTCCGCA
>CAYOZY010000007.1:18718-30323 GCA_964408525.1 uncultured Sphingobium sp.
GGGCCGCTCTGCTGGTGTTGTGGTGGTGTTGACGACTCAAAAGCCCGATGCCACTTCGGTCCCTACTGTCATCAGAGACAACGCTGCGCTCAAGATTTGCTTCCGCGTTTCGACTCCCGAACAAGCGATTACTGTGCTCGGTCGCCAGGCCCCTGGTGCCCCCGACCCGACAGAAATCCTGATGAGCAGCAAGGGCCGAGGGGTCATGGAAACGGAAGGGCTCGGAATCGTGTTGTTCCAGGCGGGCTACAAGGAACCAGCAGATTTGGACTCCGAGCTGGCCCAGCACGAGCCCGTCGAAGACCAGTTCGCCGTGGCCGCACGGCTCCTCGGCAAGAGTCGGAAAACGGTGTCACGTCCCACCGCGCCCGAGACCGACGACAACACTGAAACCCCTGTCACGCCCCCTGCGGTCGAGCGCGGCGAAGACACGGGAAGCACTGGAGTGGAGGGATTCTCGCTATGAGCAGGTTTGTTGTTGGACTTGATTGCGTAGTCACTGGTGTGTCCGTCGCAGCGTTCGTGGAGGGCGCTCCGAGCCCCGTCACACGGTTCGTGCGCGCACCGCGTATCGAGCGTGGAGCACCTGCAACAGTCGAGACAGCCAGAACAATCGTCACTGCCGATTCGGCGATGGAAAGCGTTCTGCGCAGCGGCATCCCCGCGTTCGTCGTGATGATGAAGCCGAGCATCAGCAAAGGCAAGGACGACTCGGCTCCACGGAGAATGATGCTGGCTGGGGAAATCCAACGTCAGCTCATTGGGGCGGGGATTCCCTTCGCGGAAGTCAGCTCGATGACTCTTGTGGACTGGCTGCTCGGCGCTGGACGCAAGTATCCGCCGCGTGACTTCGCCCCCTTGGAGGCCGCTGTTCAAGACGCCTGGCGTCCGAGTGCGCCAGACGACGGCTTCCGTTTGACGACAGTCGCCGTGGCAGCCGCAGCCGCCGTGGTAGCGGGGATCCCGACCCGCAAGGCCGTTGAGAACTCCAGCTTGGCTGCGCTCTCAGAGATGCGACTCCCAGAGGGCTGGCAGCTCCCAGAGACGGCCTCGCAGTGGAACAGGCTGTACGTGAAATCCGAAGTGGCATAGGAGGAAAGAAGCCATGAGCACAGAAGAAGAAATGTGGAAGGTGTTGAATCAGCGCGCCGACCAGCAGGCCGACCGCTGGTTCAAACCAGCGGGAATCGGGCTCCTGGCGGGTGTCATCGGAACGGCCATCGCGGTCTCCAACCACCCCCCACCCACGTGGGCAGTCGTCATGGCTGGCCTCGGATGGCTGGTATGCCTCGTCTCGTTCGCCATCCCGATGAGCGGGGCCTATCGCGATGGGAACCGCCTGGAGGCATACGTCAACTCGATGGCGGACTACCCGGACGACGACTTCGACGATGACGACGAGCTGGACGATGACGAGGAGTTCTCGTACCCAGCCGTCACCGAGCCCGCTCAGTCACCAGTGACTCCCGCACCCTCAGCGGGCGGGGGACTGCTGAGTTCCCTGCGCCAGCAAGGCCAATAGACGTGTCTACCCGGACAAATTCACTAGACCGACCACATGAAGAAAGGAAAAGCAATGAAGAAGAACGCAAGGATCCTCGCGGCCACGGCAGCGAGCATGGTGGTCGGTCTCTCGGCGTGCAGCACCAGCGAGCCCACGGCTCAGCCCATCGCAGCCGACCAGAACTGCGTGGAAATCGCCAAGCCGAGCGACCCGCACGGGCTCATCGGGCGCGACGGCTGGCCTTTCCCCGCCTGCTCTGTACTGAGTGACGTGACACCTGGCGTTGGACAGGCACGAGCTGTCGCCGTCGTGTACGACGCCCGTCAGCGGGTCGCCGCTGCGAAGCGCGAGATTTCTCTGCTTGCGGCACAGGGGAACCAACTGGCGGATATCGAGACAAACTCGGACGCCACCGTCGCTGACTATCGTGGCCGCATCTCGGACACCCGTGGACGGATTGCCCAGGACTTGATGAACTCCCGTCTGGCCTTGCAGGGAACTCCACCGCAGGGGTTCGCGCTGGCTTATGTGAAGGGTGAAACCGTTCACTCGGCCAGCCCCATCTGGACGGGAGGGGGACGATGAAAAGCCTCGTCGCGGCGGGCTTCATGGCCCTCGCACTATTCGCTGCCCCGCACGCAGCGGCAGACCCCTCTGGCTGGTGCGACTGGAGCCCCGACATGGACACGAGCGCATGTGGCCTGATCGTCGGCGTGCCACCCAGCGGCCAGCAGATCAGCGAGCCAGGTGACTGGTCTCAGCCAGAGACCCGTACCAAGGATTAGCCTGACCTCATGATGAAATCGCAATTCCGGCCAGGTACAACAGTTCTCGTGGCACTGGCCATCGCGACCAGCGTGGGTGTGGTGGGGTGTTCAACTCACCCCACCAGCTCGGGGTCGAGCGGGGCGGGGCAGAGCAGCTCGGCGTCGGCTCAGCCACTGGTGGACGTGTCGCAGGTGTGGGCGACCCATCCTCTGCCGCCGTGTCCTCGTGTTGTTGTCGGGAACGTAACGGCTCCAGCAGGATTGGAGTTGCCCTCGGACGAGACCGTGGCCGCGCAGTTGCAGGGTGTGAAGAGTCCCGCGAGCGAGCGCTGGGTTCGCACGAAGTTGGGCTGGGTGACGAAGGAGCTATCGGTCACTCGCGCGGGCGTCGTTGACACTGCGGGCACGGCGGGTGCGGAGGCTCAAGTGAAAGATTTTCGGCTGTACATCGACCACATCCGAGCAGAACTGATAGCGGGTCACGACATCCCTTCTGACTTGGACGAGACATATCCCGAGGGGTGCTAATGCCACCGATTTCAGAGATTCAGAAACCACACGACGACCCTTATTCTCTCATTGGGGAGAACTGGCCTTCGGAGTCTGAACTCGCTTACACCACAGCGGAATGCGCTGCCGATGACTCGGCAACCACTGCAACTATTCAGGCTGAATCTGCCGATGACGCCGTATCAAAGATGCATGATGAGCATGGGAAGACAGCCGACTCGGTATCGGGAAGCTATGGACGTACAGCAGCCCTATTGCGTGAGCAGGCAATCACTTTCACTACCATCTCTGCCTGGATGGTGGATGCTGCGGGCAAGACTCGCACCGCAAAGAAGCAAATTGCCGTGCTAGTCCGCGCGGGTACGAGTGAGATACGTGTGGCCCTCGATTCCGAACTCCGAGGCACCCCCGTCAGCCCGTCCTCTAACGACCTCATCGCACGGTACCGCTCGGACATCGCCGCCGTGAAGTCCACGCTCGGAACCGACCTCGATGCCATCGGTCATTCCCTGAGCGGGGATCCTGGCGCATCTCGCACTCCGACCTACACGAGCATCCCCACGAGCCCGACCGCCGAGCACCCAAGCCCGACCATTGAGGTGGCCGCTTTCAACCACAGCGACCAGCCCGCCGTCGAGCCGCATCAACTACCCCCGATGCCTCGTGCCACGAGCCCATCAGGTGTCGAACCACCAAGCACGCCAGCCACTCCCGCGCCCACGGCGAACCCGCACGCTGTGAACCCCACCTTGTCGAATCTCATCTCGGGGGCCAGCCCGTCAGGCACCCAGCCCTCCCCGAGCGCCAAGTCTTCGAGTGGCCCCACCTCGGGCATCCCCGCAGGGCAGGGCGCACAGGCCCACCAGCCGTCTGAGCAACATCAGCAGATCAGGCCCACTGGGCTTCCGCGCATCCCATCAATCACGCTGCCCAATGCCCCCGCCGCAGCGGCGGACATCGCCACGGCGGTCACCAGCTCGGCCACAGCCTCCCAGCTCCCCACGAGCACGGCACCCAGCACGCCGAGCGTTCCCGTGTCCACGGGCATCACGCCAGGAGCCTCGGGCGCAGCCCCCGTGCCTTCCGCACCACCAGCGGGACTCGCGCCCATCGGCAGTCTCCCAACCCCGTCACCCGTGGTGCAGACCCCTCCCGCGCCACAGGGGGCACCAGGCACTCCGCAGGCTGGCCCGCAAGCACCATCCGCTCCCCAGCAGAGTCCTGTTCGTGGCCCCGCCGCCGACCTCGGGTGGATTCAACGGACTTATGGCCTGGCTCCTGGCGTGGAACTCCCGAAGTCCGAGAACCCGCTCAGCCCAGCGTTATTCATCGCTGAACTTCCCGAATCCGAGGCCACCCTGCATCGCGTGTTGGCCAGCCTCCGCCACCAGTTCGAGGCCGCAGGGTGGGGCCAGCCGATGGCTGTCGGCCTCATCAAGAGGGGCCTGGAGACCAGGCTGGTCTACGTGACCGCAGATGCAATCTCCATCCACCCCCACGGGGTTCTCCTGCCCCAGGGCGTGACCCCGTTGGACGAGATGACCAGCGCCCCAGCCACTTCCGAGCTGTCAGGCAGCCTGATGGTCACGGAGAAGCTCGTCGCCATGATTCCCCGAGAATGGACTGTCGAGGGGGTGCTGAGCACCGTTTCCGGCGGGGAGTCCAGCCAGACCAGCGAGCAGTACCAGGAATTGGTGGGGTCGGGAGAACTGTTGAATTGCAGCGTTTCTCGCGGGCGGGATGACGTTGGCGCGGATGAAGCGATGTCGGTTTTCGCTCGTGCGGCCATCGGGAGCGCGGGATGTGGGCAGCTTGATGTCGAGAGTGCTCGGATCCGAGCTGCACGGTGGATTGGCACTCAGCCAGCGGACTACTTGGAGGTGCTGGCTAGGTGGCACCTGGCCGATGCCGCTGAGTCAATGTCACAAGGGAGTTGGGGTGAAGCCGTGTACAGCTCCGAGAAGTACATGAGCGTCCGTCAATCGAAAGCACAAGCGGCATAGGAGAATTGAAGATGAACGCTGAACAGGAAATTGCATACTTCGCAGCGCATGCCCGACATGCCGAGCGGGCGGCTCGCATCGACGCGCAGGTTGAGATATGGGCAGAGGAGTTAGGCCACAGTCTCGCTTTTCTGCACGTACTCAACGTGCTCGGAGAGTCCCGAGAGGCGAGTGCGGCGCTGTGCCAGCGGGAAGCCCTTGCTGCGTTGGGAAATGGTCAATGACCCCCGACCAGTTGGAGAACGGGGCAGACCGCCGTCCGCCGAAGGAGGCGGCGGGCAACGGGTCGCCCGAGAACCAGCGGGCGGGATCCCCGTGGGACACCGACATGGTGACGAGCTGGGTGTCCCCACACCACCAGAAGAAAGGACAGAGGTAATGGGAACCGTTGCGACCACGGGTGACCCCGTGATTCAGATGCACAAAGGAGTCGCGGCCTCGGCGCGGTCGGCGGTGGCGGGCTTGCCCACGGTGGACTCGGTGGGCATGAGGTCGGGGCACGCGGGGATCCTGGAAGCCGCGCTGGGGGACACACGGAGGGTGCTGGGGGAGCTGGCGCACGTGGCCGACGTTGGAGCTGCGGGGTCGGGAGCGCTCGGGGATCAGGACGCCGAGTCGGGTCAGAGGTTCGGGAGTGTGCAGGAGGCTCGTCGGCTCTGAGCGCGGAGTGCTGTCGTCGCTGATCAACGGTTCTTCGCGTCTCGCTCTGCTCGTATGGCGTTCAGCAGGGTGATTGATGCAGTATCGGTGGCGGTCAGATCCAACTCGCCGCCCAGCCAGCCGAAGGTATCGCCGAGACTTTTGACCTCAAGGGCTCTGCGCCCTACCGGTTTTCCGGTGCGCGGGTTGATTGCTTTTCGCCCGTCACCGTCGATGCCGTACTCCGCGAGGTGCTGACTAACGTCGCGCATCAGCTTGAGGTCGGGCAGTGCTTGGTCGAACACATCGAGAGGAGCCCACCAGCGCCCGATTCTTGACTTGGCGAGCACGCCTGCCTGGCGCATCCGCCATAGCGCGGCAATCAGGAAGTCCACGTCGATGAAGACTCCCCAATATCCGTGTTCGCCGTGTTGTGACGGACCCGCTGCGATGCGGTCGAGTTGTATCCGTATCGCCGTCATCGCGTCGTTACCGAGCCGGGCTGCTCGTTGGAGCACCGCCGCTTTGGTAGGGACCGCTGAGTCCCAGTACGCCTCATGGTCGCGGATGAACTCACGGATGTCGGCGTAGTCCTCTCGCTTTGGCGGCAGTAGTGGCACCTGGTCATCGCCCTCAGTCATGTGCAGATTCCGATGGACCGAACGGTCGACTCTTTCGCGCCACTTCGTCTTTGACGTATGTGAGCTGCTCTGAGATGGTCGGTTCCCGACCCATCTTCTCGTGCAGAATCGACGGACCCGCCACCATCGCAGTCATCATGACCTGCATCTGGTGCGTACGCGCATAGGCATCATCGAAGGCGTCGCGATCCATGAGCGGCTTGAAGTCTGCGGGAGAACCCAGAGTGACGCAGCGCAGCAGTTCGATTGCGACGAGCACACGGTGCCCGTGCTCGAACATCTCGATGAACCCCAAGTCGTTGTAGAACGGAATCGGGTCGTCGTCAGGGTCGGGTCCACGTGTGCTCAACCGAGCCTGCCCGGGGTTGACGTGGAGCGACTCGCTGTGCGACTTGTAGTCAACTGGCTCGAAATCGTCATCGGCGAAGGGCGGTACGCCCGCCGATTGCAGACGTTCTCGGACTCTCACGGGCGTGTACTTGCGCCGCCGTAGAGCCTCGTCGGACTGCAACCACTCCTGCGCATTTTCAGGATGCGCGGCGAAGTCCAGGAGTAGACACTCCACTTCCATCACGTCGCGCATCGCATCCGCCGAAACGCCCTGAAAACCCGAGAGAGTGGCTTCGAGCGCTGTCTCGTAGTCGGCGCGAACACGATCCACCAGAAAGCGAAGTGGGGCAAGCTCGGGGGAGTCCGAGTACGACTTCGCCGCCGCGTCGAGATAGGTGTAGAGCTGCTCCAATCCCCGAAGTCGCGCGCCATCTAGGTACGTCACCAGACGGTCTGCGCGTCGCTGCTCAGCCACTCGAAGCGCGGCGGCTATCTGCGGGTGCTTGCCTTCCAGGGTGGACAGAGATGCGGCGTATGGCTCGGTGCTCACAACCACGGAACGTAGCTGTTCGGGGCGTCGAGAGTGCTGCGAATCCGCGAGCCTTGTGCACGTCCCCTCAGCCCGCACCACGCAACGTGGTGGTCAGAGTCGTTGACCACCACAGTTGACCACCACCAGCCCGATTTGGTGACCAGTTCATATGATGTGAAAACATCATATGACATGCTCTGATGCATCTATTCGGAGTTTGCTGAGCACCCTTGAAAGAACTGGGGGTCAAGTGGTCGCAGGTTCAAATCCTGTCAGCCCGACCAAGGAAGTAGCAGATAAAAGGCGGTTCCAGATCCCACCGGGACCGCCTTTTTCATGCTCGGTAAGGCATGGACAGCAACGTGGATAGCAACGGCTCTCATAGATCCTGAATTCCAAGCTGGTCGGTCAGTGCGTCGATAGCTGTTCGGGCGGTGTTGTCGCTGGTGTGGCCGTATATGTCACCAGTGATGGCAATCGAGGAGTGCCCAAGCAGATCGGCCACGGCCTTGATGTGGACTTGGCCCTCCAGCCACGCTACCGCTGCCGAGTGTCGAAGCGTATGGACGCCAACGTCGGCTATTCCTGCCTTGCGCGCCGCGATCTGCACCGTTCGGAGGATATTGCGTGGATCGACTGGAGTGCCGATCTCAGTCGTGAACGCCAGTTGGTGATCGTTCCACTGGTTTCCTGCCGCCTGGCGCTCGGCATCCTGCGCGGCACGGTGCGCGCGCAGCATCGCGACCAAGGCAAGCGACAACGGCACCGTTCGCCTAGACCGTTCGGTCTTAGGCTCGGTGATTATCAGCCGCCCGCCGACTCGCCCCAGCGTTCCTCGGACCGCCAGCATGCGCTTATCGAGGTCCACGTCGGCCCATCGGAGCGCCAGTGCCTCACCACGCCGCAGACCGGTCCCAGCAATCAGTGCCAGCACGTCGCGATACCGCAGCCCTTCAGCGCATAACAGCAGCTTGTTCACGTCGACCGCATCGACATGTTTGGCCTCCCGACGCGTGAGACCTGGGCGCTGGACAGCCGCAGCAGGGTTCTTGGCGAGCAGACCATCGCGGACCGCGCCATCCAGACCAGCGCGCAGCACCGTGTACGCCTGTCGAATCGTGGCATCAGACAAAGCGCGAACCGGCTCAGGCTCCGCGTTCGCCTCGGTCACTCTTCCTTGTTTTGTCTTGGCGCGCAATGCAAGTACGAGGCCCTCGATATCGCTCGGCTTTAGCTTGTCCAGTCGGATAGCGCCGAATGGCTCTACCTCAAGGTGTCGACGACTGATGTTGGCATACAGCTCCTTGGTCGACTCCTTACGGTCCGACGCGGCCAGTGTTGTTCCTCGCCAGTGGGCGAGCCAGTCGCCCAGGGTCCGTTTGGAGTCCTTGACAGTCGCACCAATCGCCAGGCGCTCACGGACCCCGTCCATCTTGGCGCGCACCTCGGCGCGTGTCTTGCCGTAGACCGTATGGCGCTTATGGGCTCCGGCTTCGTCGATGTAACTCACGGCCCCGACGTAGCCGGTTTGGCGACCGCTACGGATGCGCTTGTAGATCGAGCCTTCACCATTGGCGTTGGCCATGACGATCTGCCTCCTTACGCCCTCTTCTGCCCTTGCTTCGTGGGGGGTAGATGTCCCGCTCTCCGCGCCTTGTCCACGTAGGTGGAGGCCATCCGGTCTTTCACCCCGAACCTCTTCGCCACAGCCTTCGTAGGTGCATGCTGGATGTTCTCCCGGTACACGACGGCAACCTGACGGAGAAAATCGTCGTCAATCACACGGTATTCCCGGGTGAGGCGCTGGCGCTCCAGGAACTTGATGGCGGCTCGCTCAGCTGGCTCGCGCTGTTTGTCCCTTGGCAGCTCAGCATCCGCGAAATGCCATGAGATCCACTGTGCCAGAAGATCCGTCGCAAGCCGGTCCACGTCGACTGCGCGCAGGTGCTTCTGCTGAACCTCGTTTTGGTCGCGCTGCGCAATGAAGCTGAGTTCGACAATCCTGGGCGCGCGATCACGTAGCTCGATGCGGGTCACCATATCCGGTGTAGGACCCCCAACATAGGTGGCTTCGATCCATGTAGGGACCTCGACTCCATCCAAGGTCTCGTTGTCGCGTGAGAACCGCCATCGAATGCGCTGACCGGCATGTTCCATCTCAAGGTAGATAGAGCCGATGCTGGTCATGTCAGACAACCTCCGGTGCCGTACTCGTCGGGAACTTGTCTAGTCTGCATTAATCTCTGCACTCTTGTAAAGATCCACTGGAACACACACGGAGGCAGAAAGATGGATACGGACATCAGAAGGCTTGTGCCGATTCCGGAAGCTCGCCAAATCCTCGGCGGCATAGGTCATTCCACGGTCTATGAGCTGGTAAAGCGCGGCGAGATCACCAAGGTCAATATCGGACGTCGGGGATTCATCACTGCTGAGTCAATCCGGGCGTATATCGACCGACTCTGCATCGCGACGCCTACAGTCGCTGCCGAGCAGGAGGGCTCGCGCACGTGAAAGAACAAGCGAGCCGCGCCGATGTTGACGACGCGGCTCATGGAGAATCCTTGCCAGGGGATGGATTTCATTATCCCGGCTATATCCCGAATGAGGGAGCTGCTGGCGACAAGACCGGCGAGCTGCGGGAGTTCAAGCACAAGTTGTTGCGCATCAATGCGACCGGTGGACCCGGCAACAGGGATCCCGAGTCCGCTCTGCTCGCACAGATGACTACCCCGGACGGCATGGCGAAGGTGGTCGAGTCCGGTTTGGGTGGGGAGGTGTTCGAGGATCCGCTACACGGGTCCGTGTTTCGGTTCGCCCTCGAATATTGGGATGAGCACGAGATCGTCCCGAGTCTGCAGGTCCTGATCGACGAGTTCCCGGGGCTGATCCTTAAGCCGCCCAGGGACGACGATGGGGCTACTGGATGGTTGATCGAGCGGTTGGCCCATCGCCGTTCGACGAACCGCCTCCAGAACCTCATGAGAGCCGCCGTCGAGACCATGCACGCCGATCCGTTGAAGGCAGCAGCGGAGATGCGTCGAGCTTGTGCACAAATCTTGGAGGAAGCCCCACGACCCGGCGACAGCGGGATCTATGTCGATGTCGGCGCAATGCTGGACGACGCGCTCCCCGAACCGCCCAGGCCGGAGATCTTGAGTCGCTCTGACGGGGTGCCGCTGTTCTATCCGGGTGAGGTCAACCTGCTCTTCGGGGATCCTGAGCATGGCAAGACCTGGGTGGCCTTGGCAGCATGCGCCGAAGCGCTGAATAGCGGCCAACGTGTACTTGTCGCCGACCTCGATCACAACGGCGCAGCGGCCACCCTCCATCGCCTGCTACAACTGGGAGCGCCCAAGGAAGCCCTGCGTGACGGTGATCTGTTCCGCCTGTGCGAACCCGATGGCACCGGCGACGTCGAGCACCTGATCGGTGACTGCGCCACATGGTCGCCGAATGTTGTCGTGGTCGACTCGACCGGTGAGCTACTGCCGATGTTCGATGCCAATAGCGACAGCGCTGACGATTTCACCCGCGCCTACAACCGTGTGCTGCAACCGCTGGCCAATACCGGGGCTGCGGTGCTATTGATCGACCACCTCGCCAAGAACAAGGAATCCCGTCAGCTCGGCCCGATGGGCTCGATGGCCAAGCGACGGGCGGTGGGCGGTCTCTGCATGCGGGTTGTGCGTGAGCGCCCCTTCGCCCCTGGCGATGGCGGTGCGGCGAGACTGCTGGTGAACAAGGACCGTCACGGCGGAGTGCGTGCCCATGCCCAGACCAGCAGAGGCGGCGGGGACGAACAACTGATCGGCACTTTCCTCCTGGACCGGGAGAACGACGGCACGTCGTCCTGGAGAGTGACGCCGCCACAATCGGATAGTGCTGCAACCGCCGAACACACCGAGTTCCGGCCCACGGCACTGATGGAACGGGCCAGCCAAGTCATCGAGCAGAACCCTGGCAAACTCACGAGAAACGGGATTGCTGAACAGACTGGCGGGCGTAAGAGGACCGCTCTGTCGGCCGTTGACCTGCTTGCGAGGGAGGGCTACCTGACCAGTACCGAGGAACGCTACCCACGCTATACGTCCACCAAGCCGTATCGCCAAGTTGATGATCCATGCTCAGACCACTACCCAAGCGGTAACGATCACCGGGACCAGATCAGTGCAAGCGACGATGATCTGTAGTGCCAGATCTACAGCAAGCCAGGATGTTCCACGTTCCCAGGGCGTTCCCGATAGTTCCCAGGAACTGCCCAACCTACCCGTTCCCCGTTCCCTACCCCTATAGGGGGAACGGGGATTGGGAACGCGTTGGAAGCACCCAAGGTCCGGGGGTATCGGGAACGCCTCAACTCATGACATCCGTTGTTCACCAATCTCCCTGGCCGAATGGTTGAGACCTCCTACCAGGGGTGAACCGCTCGTTCATCCGCTCGGGTTGTTTACGTCAGCCCGATGTTGGGCTCCGCTGGGTGAGCTGTGTACAACCGATCAGTGCATATCAGTGGTATTCCAAGCGCGCGCAAGAAGCTGAGTAGGGCGACCGCGCACCTCGCTGAGCTTCGTGCCGCCGTGGAGCGGTTTCGTGCGGAGCACCCGTATGAGTTCGCGTCAGAATCGCCAGGTAACGAGCCAGGCAAGCCGGACATCCCGATAACCGTGACGGTTGTG
>CAYOZY010000008.1:0-30032 GCA_964408525.1 uncultured Sphingobium sp.
GCGAAGAAGATGGAGCGCCGCAAGTTCGTCTGGCCGCGCACGCTTGATGCGAAAGACCTCCTGAAGAGGCCCTGGGTTTGTCCGGGTGTCCGTTCAGATGAATCCGTCCGGGGGCCTCACAAGGCCCCAAGCCCGCTTTCCTCTCACCGACATTCAGACCGCAGCTCGGACTGAGCGCATGAGCACATCATTCCAGTCGTCGCCGGTTAGCTCCGGACGCCTGGTGACAATCAGCCGCCCTTCGCAAGCGTAAGCCTTTCGCGCACGCTCTTCAGCAAGGCGGCCGCCCGCATCATTATCGACAAAGAGAAACAGCTGCCGCACCGATTCCGGGATTGTGGCCAGGCCGAAGCGTTCGTTTCCCAGCGTCGCCCAGCAGGGAACATTGAACATTTGCATCGCTGAGAGGGCCGTTTCGTTTCCTTCTGCGAGGCCAAGGCGTCCACCATCGGGGTACGCGAAACGCACCGCGCCAAAACCGGGACTGCCTAACGCACGCCTGGGCTGATCGAAAGAAGCCAAGCTGGCTTTGTCGAGGTCGAGGAAGGAGCGGTGCAGCGCCAGAATTCCGGCATCATTGCGCACGGCCACCACCATCGCGGGTAGAAACCGGACAGCACCCCTTGGCCCCAGAGGCATACGTGGGTGGAAACGCAGCTCTGGCGAAGAAATCGTGATGCCTCTGGACACGAGGTACTTCTCGGCGGGGCTGCCAGCAATGGTCGACGCCTCACGCCAGAGCCTCAGCGCATTGCGATTGGCGACTTCCTCGCGCGGTTCGGCCACGATCGGACCACTCGTGCCATCGAACAGGTCCGCAATTCGTATTCCGAGCCCGGCCATGGCTTCTATCACCGCCTCGTTCGCGCAGCCGGCAAAGCAATGAACGAGGATTGCACGCTTTCCGAGCGTGATGCTTAGCGAAGGAGTGCGGTCGTCGTGGGCCGGGCAGCAGCACATTCCGCGCGAACGCGACCAGACACCGCCCAGTTGCTCGACTATCTTGCGCGCGCGGGTTTCCAATTGCCCGCCTCGGAATTGGGATGATCGGTGTTGGTGCATGGGGGCATCTCCATCGTAACGTGCCTCCAAGCTACCTTCCTCATGTTTACGCTGCTGAGGCTCAATACTCGCTACCAAGCGGCCTTCTCGACGCTCTTGTATGGACGGAATCACGATATAATCCGATGGCCATTAGCAAGGCCGGGGCCGCAGGCTTGGGGCAATTGATGCCAGGGACAGCGCGGGACCTTGGCGTTTCAAATCGCTTCGATCCCAAGGCGAACATCTTGGGTGCGGCCCGATACCTACGCCAGATGCTGGACAAGTTCGGGGTGGTTCATCTGGCCCTCGCCGCATACAACGCAGGTCCAGGTGCCGTCGAGCGCGCAGGCGGTATTCCTCGCAATGGCGAGACGCCGGCCTATGTGCGCGAAGTGCTGCGCCATTGGCGTTTTTGAGCGGGGGGCATTGTGAGTGCAGGTCGAATACGCGTGTCGGGGACGTTAAGCCGCGGTAGACGCGGAATGTTCCTGACCACAACAGACGAAGTCGTCTGGATCATCGAGAGCGACGAACCCGAATGCGAATTCGTCGGATTAGCAGTGATTGTCGAAGGCGTTGTCGCAGGTCGAGATCGATTGCGCGCGGAATGGATTGGACCGCTCTGATCGAAGCGATCGCTATCAGGCTGCCCGCTTCCCTGCCTTCTTGATGTCGATCACCTTCTCGCCACTCAGATAGTCAGCCCAGTCCTGCATCATCCGGCGCCGAGGAGCCAGGTATTCAGCGGCATTGTACGCTCCACGCACATCGTTTTTCTCCGAATGCGCGAGCTGTAATTCGACCCAATCCTCATGGTATTTCCTGATCCACATGGGCGGCTTACCGAACTCTACCAACTGCTCATTGGCCCAGGTGCTCGCCAAGCCCCGGAAGCCGTGTACGGTTTGGCGGCTGTGGTATCCGAGGCGATAGAGCGCGTAGATCATTGTGTTCTCTGAAAGCGGCTTGTTCGGGCCGTTGCCCGGGAAGAGAAACTCGCCAGGCGCTGCTGCTATCATGGATTTCGCGATGTGCGTTGCCTGCTGCGACAGGGGCACCAAATGCTCTCGTCCCATCTTCATTCGCTCGGCTGGTATCCTCCAGACAGGTGCTTTCCCGCCCAGGTCTTCAAACTCGGATTTGGAGGCGAAACGCAGTTCCTTGGTTCGAACCCAAGTCAGGAGCGCAAAGAGAACTGCGTCACGGGTGATCGCGGACCGTCGTTCGCCCTCTTCTTGGTAGGCATGCAGCTTCTCG
Organism: uncultured Sphingobium sp.; assembly: GCA_964408525.1. Classification (GTDB taxonomy): domain Bacteria; phylum Pseudomonadota; class Alphaproteobacteria; order Sphingomonadales; family Sphingomonadaceae; genus Sphingobium. Next base: position 2,302 of record CAYOZY010000008.1, read on the forward strand.
ATGAATGCGGGCAACTCGCTGAGCGGCAGCCGGCTCATATGCTTCACTCTTGGTCGCGGCTTTAGAGCCCCGCGCAAATGCGTCGTCGGATCGTTCGAGGCCAGACCACACGCGATTGCGAACTGGAAGACTTGGCCCACCCCTTGTTTCGCACGTCGGCTGATATCAAGCGCGCCTCTTGCTTCGATCTTGCGGATCATTGCCAGGACGTCGGGTGTCGTGATTTCATTCACGAGTTTCTCGCCGATGGCTGGAAAGACGTCCCTTTCCATGCGCGACCAGACGCGTTCGGCGTGCGCGGCATTCAACGCGCTCTTTCGATTTTCATGCCAGCGCTTTGCGACCTCGAAGAAGGTGGCTCCTTCCTGCGAGATCACTTCTCCCTTGGATTTCATTGGATCCTTGCCCTCGGCTAGCAACGCCTTTGCGGCTGTGCGCTTGTCGCGCGCGGCAGCTATCCCGAGATCTGGGTAAGCGCCGAACGAGAGCAACTTCTCCTTGCCCGCGAAGCGGTACTTCATCCGCCATAACTTTGACCCGTTCGGCTGTACGAACAGGAATAAGCCCTCCCCGTCGGCCATCTTGTAGGCGCGCTCGCGTGGCTTGGAATTTCGGGCCTGAATCTCCGTGAGAGGCATTGGGGGTATCGCTCCTTTCCGATAGTCCGCGAAAATACCCCCAAAATACCCCCACACCAAATCTGGCTGCATGTGGAAGACCATGGGCGCATGCGGACGCGAATCACCCGCAACCCTCTGCTTTTCTTTCGATTTTTGGAAAAATGCGGAAGCTGTCGGAAGCTTCCGGATAAGGGATTGGTAGCGGAGGAGGGACTCGAACCCCCGACACGCGGATTATGATTCCGCTGCTCTAACCAGCTGAGCTACTCCGCCCCGATCCGTTCGAAACCACGCGCAAGCGCTGTTGACGATCCGGCTCCGCCCGGTCATCGCCGCACGGTCCGCGCGCTATACGAGCGGTTTCGGAAAGGGTCAACCGGTCAAATATGCTTATCCGGAGGTTGCCGGACTTGCGCAACAGGCAGAATCACGCCAAGCAATTGGCAAAGGGAAACAACGGACAATCCGTAACGGATTGATGGGGGTTGAGTGATGAATCGCTATGATGTGCTGATTGTCGGCGCGGGCCATGGCGGCGCGCAGGCGGCATTGCTGCTGCGGCAGGCCGGATTCGAAGGCAGCATCGCCATGGTTGGCGACGAACGCGAACCGCCTTATGAGCGCCCGCCGCTCTCCAAGGAATATATGGCGGGTGACAAGGAGTTCGACCGCATCCTCATTCGCCCGCGCCAGTTCTGGGAAGACCGTGCCATCGATCTTCTGCTCGGCAAGCGGGTAAGGCATGTCGACGCCGAGGGAAAGACCGTGACCGTCGGGGAAAGCGAGCATATCGGCTATGACAGGCTGATCTGGGCGGCAGGCGGCAGCCCGCGTCCGCTCACCTGTCCCGGATCGGATGCGCGGGGCATCCACTCGATCCGCCGCCGCGACGATGTCGATGCGATCATGGCGAAACTGCCCGAAATCAATCATGTCGTCGTAATCGGTGGCGGTTATATCGGGCTTGAGGCCGCCGCCGTTCTCACCAAGCTGGGCAAATCCGTGACCTTGCTGGAAGCTTTACCGCGCGTATTGGCGCGCGTGGCGGGCGAGGAGCTGTCGCGCTTTTACGAGGCGGAGCATCGCGCCCATGGCGTGGACCTTCGCACCAATGCGATGGTCGAGAGCATCGAAGAGGTGGAAGGCATCGCGAAGGCAGTGATCCTCGCCGACAAGACCCGCATCGAGGCCGATCTCGTCATCGTCGGCATCGGCATCATCCCCGAAACCGCGCCGCTGATCGCCGCGGGCGCGAGCGGCGGCAATGGCGTGGATGTCGATGGCTATTGCCGCACCAGCCTGCCCGATGTCTACGCGATCGGCGACTGCGCGGCGCATGAGAACGGCCATGCTCGCGGCGCGCGCATCCGGCTCGAATCGGTGCAGAACGCGAACGATCAGGCGAAGGTCGCCGTTCAGCATATCATGGGCGAGGCGAAGGAATATAACGCGCTGCCCTGGTTCTGGTCCAACCAATATGACCTGAAGCTCCAGACCGTCGGCCTTTCGACCGGCCACGATCATGAGATCGTGCGCGGCGACCCGATAGACCGCAGCTTCTCCGTGCTTTATCTTCTTGGTGGCAAGCTGATCGCGGTCGATGCGGTCAACGCGGTGAAGGATTATGTGCAGGCAAAGGCGCATATCCTCTCCGGCGCGCTGCTCGATCAGGCGCAACTTGCCGACGCATCGAAGCCCTTGAAGGAAGTCGAGCTGGCCTGACAGGCCAGGGCGGGGTCAGGAGCGGGGGCGGCGCTACGCTCAGAAGGGCGAGAGCACATCCAGCAATTGCTGGCCCCATCGCGCCTGTTGCGCGTCGGTAAGCTGACCCTTGCCGCCATAGCTGATGCGCGCCTCGGCGATCTGGGTGTGACGGATGCTGTTGTCGCGGGCGATGTCCTGCGGGCGAACGATGCCGCTCACCAGCACTTCGCGCAGCTCGAAATTGACGCGCGTTTCCTGACGCCCCCGGATCATGAGGTTGCCATTGGGCAGCACGGCGGTGACGACGGCGGCCATGGTCATGCTGATGGTTTCGCTGCGGCTGGTCGAGCCTTTGCCGTTCGCCGAAGAGGCGGTCTGGCTGGCGACGAGGTTGGACGTATCGACGCCCGCGATCTTGCGAACGATCTTTTCGAGGCCGAAGAGCGCGCTCGCGCCGCCGCTTTCGCTGCCGTCGCGGGTGCGGCTGGTTGAGTTGCTGACGGCAGCCTTGTCGGCGATGTCGATGCGGATGGTGAGGATGTCGCCGGCCTTGGCCGCGCGCTGATCTTGAAACAGCGCGCCCGCACCAGTGCGGAACAACGAGGCGGATGGCGCCGCTGTGAACGCTCCGGCAGGCTGCGAAAGCGCGGCGCGATCGGGCGCGAGCGAAGGCTGCGGCGCGGGCGTCGCCACAGGCTCAATCTCGCTCATCCTGGGCGCACGCCCGACGTTGCCAAGGCGATCCATCGTCCCGCAAGCGGAAAGCGCCAACAGCGCGATCGGGAGCATGGCTCGCTTCACCGGACCACGATCTCCACTTCGCCGCGCGCAAGAACCCGTGCGTCGAGTGTCCGGCTGGTCGCCAGATTGACGACGCGCACAGCCCCGCCCGCGCTCGCATTATCGAGCGCCTTGCCCGGCGCGGAAATGGTGAGCGCGCCGCTGCGCAGGCTGAGCGTTACCGCATCGCCGCGATGCACCAGCGTCGGCGGGGCGACATCGCTCGCGCGCACCGGAACGCCAGCGGGAAGCAGACGCCGCGCCTCCATGCCGGCCGCGTCCCCGGCGCGCAGAGCAATGCGCGCCTGAGCCTGCACGACCGCTCCGCGTTCGAAATCTTCCGCCCGCAGAATCTCGCCACGAGCCACCGCGCGCGCCAGCACATCCGCCTCGACCTGCCCGGTCGAAGCCGCGAAAAGCAGAAGCGCAATCACCGGAGCTGGCTCGACGTTTGCAGCATTTCATCGACCGTTTTCACGACGCGGCTGTTCATTTCATAGGCGCGCTGGGCGGAGATGAGCGCCGTGATCTCTTCCACCGGATTGACGTTGGAAGCCTCGACAAAACCCTGTGTCACCATGCCGAAGCCCGGTTCGCCCGGATTGGCAAGGTTCGCCCGCCCCGAGGCGGATGTGGCGAGACAGAGAGTGTCGCCCCGGGCTGCCAGCCCCGCAGCGTTGATGAAGGTCGCGAGCTGGATCTGGCCGACCGTCTGCGGCGCCGGATCAGCCGCAACCTTCACCTGAACCTCGCCGGTTTTGGAAATGGTGACGTCGATCGTCCCTTGGGGAATGGTGATGCCCGGTTGCACGACATAGCCCTGCGCCGTCACCATCTCGCCCTGATCGGAAAGCTGGAAGCTGCCGTCTCGCGTATAGGCCGTCTCGCCGCTGGGCAGGGTGATCGGGAAATAGCCGCGTCCTTCGATCGCGAGGTCATAGCGGTTGCCCGTGTTCGTCAGCGCGCCCTGCTGCTCGATACGATAGACCGCGCCGGTCTTTACGCCGGCGCCGATCTGGATGCCCGACGGCACCCGGCTGTCGTTGCCCCCCGCCGAAGAGCCGGGGCGCATCTCCTGCTGATAGAGCAGATCCTGAAACTCAGCGCGCTGGCGCTTGAAGCCGGTCGTGTTCATGTTCGCGATGTTATGGGAAATCACGTCGACATTGGTCTGCTGCGCCAGCATGCCGGAGGAGGCTATGGAGAGGGATCGCATTGTTTTTTCTCCTTCGGAGTTTGCCGCACCAGCCCTCTCCCCCTCCCAACCTCCCATAAGATACCCTGTCGGAAGGTTGGGAGGGGGAGAGGGCTGGTGCCGATCATCCGCGTGAGCGGATCATGAAAATCATCCCAACCGGGAAAGTCGGTTGATCGCGTTCTTGCGCAGCTCGTCGAGCGCAGCGGTCATCCGCATGCTCGCCTGATAGCTGCGCAATATGTCGACCAGCTCGGTCGTCTCGACGATGGGCTGCACATTCGAACTCTCGACGCCTCCGCTTTTCATGCGGGTTTCGGCGGCGGGGAGGATGCGCCCGCCGCTGCCGCTGGTCAGGCCGTCGCCGCGCGGCACCAGCGCGCTTTCATCGTCGAACAGCGTCACGCCGATGCGCCCCAGCGGGCCTGTCGTGGTGGAAACGGTGCCGTCCGGGCCGATACCGAGCGAGGCAAGCTCATCGGGTGGAACCGCTATCGGTCCGCCGCCTTCGTCGAGGATGCGGTTGCCGCCCGATGTCACCAGTTCGCCGCCGTCATTGACCTTGAGAAAGCCGGCGCGGGTATAGGCCGTTCCGCCCTCCGGCGCCTCAACCGCGAACCAGCCCGGCCCGTCGATCATGACATCGAGCGGGTTGCCGGTGGCGAGAAACGCCCCGCGCCGGTCGTCCTGCATCGCGCGATAATCCTGCACGAAGGCGGTGCGCTTCGCCTCTCCGGGCAGTTCCGTGCGGCGCGCTTCCTCCATCCGCTCGATATATTCGCGGAAAACCGGGCGCTCCTTGCGGAAACCCGCCGTCTCGCTGTTCGCCATATTGTTGGCTGCGATATCGAGTCTGCGACGCAGCGCCTGTTCATGGCTCAGAAGAACATAGTTCGAGATGTCCATTTCTCACCCCGGCAAGATTTTCAGTTCAGCATCGGCAGACCGGAAATTTTTGCCGCCTGCTGCTCCTATAATAGGAGGAAATCGGGTAGCCGGAGCGCGCCCGCACCTTTTTGTGGCACGGAGAGCAAGACCGGCATGGCGACGAAGAAGAAGGCGCAGAACGAGCTTGTCGCGGTCGAAGCCGATGACAGCGGCATCATTGATGTCGGGGCGGAAGGGGAAGCCCCTAAGGGCAAGCTCGCATTCCTGAAGAACAGGAAGATCGTCATCGGTGGCGCGGCAGCGTTGCTGCTTCTCGGTGGCGGCGGAGGTGCGGCGATGATGCTTATGGGCGGCGACGGCAAGGCCGCTCATGGAGATGAGGCCGCATCCGGCGAACATGGTGACGAAGCCGAAGAGGAGGCAAGCGCCGAAGAAGAAGGCGGCGGGGAAGGCAAGGAAGGAGAGCTCCCGCTGGTCGATGTGCCCGCGATGGTCGTCAACATGCGCTCCGCCGATGGCACCAGCCGCTACCTCAAGCTGCGCTTCATGCTGGAGGCGAAATCCGCCGCCAAGGTCGATCCGCTAAAGGCGAAGCTCCCGGCGATCATCGATGCCTACCAGCCCTTTCTGCGCGAATTGCGCCCGGAGGATGTGTCCGGCTCTGCCGCGGTGTTCCGCATCAAGGAGGAGATGCTGATCCGCGCGAGCGAGGTCGCGGGCAAGGGCATGGTGAAGGACGTGCTGATCCAGGATCTGGTGCAGCAATGAGCGAAGGCGAGGATCCATTCTTCGAGGAGATCGAGCTGCCGGAGCCGCAGATGGGCGCCGCAAGCGAGTTCGACCGCTTCGATCAGGCGGGCATAGACGCGCTGTTCGGGGGTGGGCCGGTGCAATCGAACCGCAGCGGCCTGCGCGCCGTGCTCGAATCCGAGATCATCAACCATGAGCGCTTGCCGATGCTGGAGGTGGTGTGCGAGCGCATGGTGCGCGCGCTGTCCACCTCGATGCGCAACCTCACGTCCGACAGCATCGACATCAGCCTCGACGATGTGACCACCGCGCGCTTCGGCGATTTCATGGACAGGGTGACGCTGCCCGCTATGATCGCCGTGATCCGCATCGACGAATGGGAGAATTACGGTATCATCACGGTCGATTCCGGCCTCATTTACGCGGTGGTTGATGCGCTGCTGGGCGGGCGCCGCAGCGGCGAGATATTGATCGACGGCCGCGAATATACGACGATCGAGACGGCGCTGGTTTCGCGCATGCTGCGCCTCGCCATCTATGAATTCAGCACCGCGCTCGCGCCCATCGCCCCGGTGACGATCAATCTGGAGCGCATCGAAACCAACCCGCGCTTCGCCGCCATTGCGCGCCCCAGCAATATCGGCGCGGTCTGCACTTTCCGCATCGATATAGACAGCCGCGGCGGGCGCTTTTCGATGATGCTGCCCTATGCAACGCTGGAGCCGGTGCGCGACAAGCTGGTCCAGCGCTTCATGGGCGAGACGATGGGGCGGGAAAATATCTGGCCCCAGCATATGGACCAGCAAATCCGCGCGACGCAGGTGGAGGTAAGCGTGATCCTGGGCGAAACAAGGCTGACGCTGGAAGCGATCAAGGCGCTGGAGGTCGGGCAAAACCTGCCCTTTTTCGCCCAGCCCGACCAGCCGATGGCGGTGCAGTGCGGTGGGCTGACGCTGGCGCAGGCGCAGGCGGGGCAGCGGCGCGGCACTATCGCGGTCAGCCTGCTGAGCCCGGTCAGAAGGGAGCTGGCAGCATGATGAACCTGACCCTGATGAGTCACAGCCTGCTCGCGATACTGTGCTTCGGCGTGATTATCCAGACGATGCGGCTGATGCGGCGGCTGCGCGCGGTTTCGGACGGGCGCATGGGGGAAATCGTCGCCGCGCTCGATCGCGCCACGGGCGAGGCGCGCACCGTGCTCGAAGGGCTGCGGCGAACATTGGGCGGCGAAGGCGCCGAGGTCGCGCGACAGGTGGGCGCCGCGCGTGAGCTGAGCGAGGAACTGGGCGTGCTCATCGGCATTGCCGATGCGATGGCGGACAGACTTGCCGGTGACGGAGAGAAGGAAGAAGCACCGGCCAGACAAACCCTCGGCCCCATCGCCGCCGCCTTGGCCACGCGAGAGCGGCAGAAACCCCGAACCCGCCGCAGCCGTGCGGAGGAGCTGGCCTGATGCGCCGTCCGCCGCTGCTGCTGGGGATGATGGCCGGTGCGGCGGCGCTCGGCATGGCTGTCAACATCGGCGCGGCAGCCTCTCCGCCCGGACATGCGCCCAAATCTGCATCGACGCCTGCCTCCGTTCCACCCAAAAGCAGGATGGGCGCAATGCTAGCGGACGACATTGCCCAGCGTGAAAAGCAGCAAGGCGCCGAAACCCGCGCACTCGATCTGCGCGAACAGGCGGCAAAGGCCGCACAGGCGCGCCTCACCGCTGCGCTGAAGGCGCAACAGCAGCTTGCGGCCCAGAACGCCGCCCCGGAAAGCCAGACCACAGGCGGACGTGCGGCTGGCAAGGGCGCGCCTTCCGACGCACCGGACCCTTATGACGCGCTCGCCCGCATCTATCAGGCGATGAAGCCCGCGCGCGCCGCGCCAGTGTTCGAACAGCTCGATCTTGAAGTGCAGACATTGGTGGCAAAGCGGATGCGCGATCGCTCCGCCGCGCTGCTGATGGCGGCCATGTCTCCCGGAGCCGCCGCGCGGCTCAGCATGGCGCTTGCCGGAAGGCGGCCGAGAGCCGAGCCACCGACGACAATAGCGCCGCCACCGAAATAATCTATGGCGCCGCCGCCCCCACGCGGACGATCAATGCCTGTTCCACACCGGCATCAGTCGCTTTGAGTGCGGCGTCGAGCATCTGCGCCAGTTGTCGCACATCCACCGCGCGATAGGGCGAGGCCCGCAGGCGGGCGAAATCCAGCCCCGTCACCAGCGCAGCAGAGCGCAACCGGGCGATCTGTCGGCTAATGTCTGCGGCAGAGGCGGCGTCATGCGCGCGCAGAACCAGCGTGAACCGCAACACCCCGGCCATGCGTGGGCCATCGAGGATGGGCACGGCGATCTCCTCCATGGGCACCAGCGCAGGACCACCCGCCGCACTCTCGGCTGCCCGCGCCGGACCGGCAAGCAAGCCCGTGCCCGCGAGCGTGGTCATCATGCCTGCCAGCAGGGGGCAGGCTCTCAATCGCTTCATCCCTGGCCCCGCTCGTTCGCCGCCTTATCCAGGCGCCCCGGAGCGGAACGCCTCATCCTATAATAGAGGGAAGAACCGCCAAGCCCTTGCAAGCCTGAGAGAAACGATATGAGTCAGGATCAGAAACCGGCAAAGATGAAACCTGTTTCGGTTGGCGCATCGGCCCCGGCGGACGGTGCGGACGACCGGCAAGCGGCAGAGGGCGCCGGCGAAGAAATTTCCGCGCCTGAGGCGCAGGTCGCTCGGCCTACGTCCGGCCCTTCTTTGTTTCTTGCGATGCTGCTTCTGGCCGGATGCGCGGCGGGCGGAGCGGGGCTGGCGGCGCTGCCGCATTACGCGCCTGATCTCGCCGCCAGATTGGGCGGTCATTCCCGATGAGGAAGCGGAGGCGCATTTTCATTGCCATCGCGTTGCTGGCGACCGGCGCGGCGGAAACCGCGCCGCATCCGCTGGTCGAATCCGCGCCCTTCATCCCGCTGACAACTGCGCGCCTGCCGGGTTATGCCGCGGAACTGGCGGAGCGACCGCTGTTCTCGAAGCTCGCGACAGCATCGCCCGCCGCGCTGGCCAAAACGTTCCAAGCGCTGGCCACTGCTACGCCTGATCGCAGGCAGGCCGCGCGCTGGGACTATGCGCTCGCCATGATTGGCACGAAGCGCGCGCCCGAAGCATTGGGTGCGCTCGACACGATGCTGGGCGACGATGCCGACATGGCGCTGGTGCCTGCCTTTCGCCTCGCACGGGGTATCGCGCTCGCCAGCCTTGGCCGCAATGCCGAAGCAGTGGCGATGCTCACCGACCCGATGCTGGGTGCCAACCCAGAAGCGTGCATGTGGCGCTTGCTGGCGCAGCATCAGGAGAGCCGCCACGCCGCCGCGCTTGCCGAGGTGCGATGCGCGATCCCGGCGATCAACCAGCGCGCCCGCCGGGACGCCGCGCCTTTCATCCTCGCGGCGTCGGATGCGGCGATGCGCTCCGGCCGCTATCAGATCGCGCTGGCATGGCTCAGGCAACTGCCGGACGGCGACCATGCGGCCAATATCCTGCGCGGGCAGGTGCTGATCGCTTCGGGCAACCTGCCCGAAGGGCGGCTGCGGCTGGACAGGGTGCGCGCGGCGGGATCGAGCGAACAGAAGATCGCGGCGGAGCTGGCGCTCGTCGAGGCGCTTTCCGCGCGCCACCAGATGCCCACATCCGAAGCCATGCGGCGCGCCGAACGCATCGTGTTCCTCTGGCATGGCGGCGAGATCGAACAGCGCGCGCTCACCCTAGCCTATGATCTGGCGGTGAAGCAGAAGGACGATGCCGCGACGCTGCGTTTTGGCGGCATGATGCTGCGCTATGGCGAGCCGGGGGCGAGGGCGGGAAACATCCTCGCCGCCTGCCAGAAGCTGTTGTTCGCGATCTTGCAACCGGGAGGAAAGCTGCCGCTCGCCGATGCGGCGGGGCTGTTCTGGGACAATCGCGATCTTGCGCCGACCGGGCCGGATGGCGACCGCCTGCTCGATCTGCTGGCGGGGCGGCTGGCGCAGGCGAAGCTATATGAGCGCGCGGCGGACCTGCTGGTCTACCAGATGCGCGCCCGCGCGAAGGACATTGAAAAAGGGCCTATTTCAGAACGCGTGGCCCGCTATTACCTGCTCGCCGGCTTCCCCGGCAAGGCGCTGTTGACCCTGCGGGAAAGCGACCAGATCGCCTATCCGCCCGCCATTCTCGGTGCGCGCCACCGGGTAGAGGCGGTCGCGCTCTATCAGCTCGGCAAGACCGATCAGGCGCTGGCGATGCTGGCCGACATGCCGGACATGGCGGGCCTGCGCGGCGAGATGCTGTGGCGCAGGCGCGACTGGCAAGGGCTGATCGCGAAGCTGGGCGGATTGCCCGAAGGCAAAACTCTCACCGCAGTCGATCAGGCCGTGATATTGCGTCAGGCGGTGGCGATGGCGATGACCGGGCGCGAGGGCGACCTTGCCGCATTAAGGGCGCGCTATGGCGCGCGGTTCGCGAACCTGCCTTCCGCCGCCGCGTTCGATCTGCTTACCGGGCCGGTCGAGGCGATGACCAGCGAAGGCATAGCGCAGGCGATGACGGCTATCCCGACCGTGTCGGTCGCGGGCGAGTTTGACGCCCTGCTCGATACCAGACGCCAGACCACGGACAGCACCCCGCCCGAAGCGCAGAAGATGGCGCTCGCGCAGGCAAGAACCGTCGAGAAACAAGGCGAGGCACCTTCCGCCGCCACCCCGGCGCCGCATCACAAATAGTCGTTGAGGCTCAGCTTCGAAAGTTTCGCGAATATCGAATAGGAGGCTTCCAGCACCATCTGCTGGCGGGTGAGGTCTATGGCCACCTGCGCGAGGTCGGCGTCCTCATTGCGTGAGACGATATCCTGCCACACGATGCTGCGGTCCTCGGATCGCTTGGCCAGCGTCTCGACCTGCGCAAGCTTGCGCCCGTTGTCGGCGTTCACGGCGCGGAGCTGCGCGAGGCCGCTGTCGAGAAAGCCTAGTGCCTCGTTCATCTTGCTGGCCTGCAAGGCGCTCGGCGTGGTGCCGAAGGTTCCGGCCTCCGCAAGGCTGCGCAGCGCGAGATAAAGATCATTGCCGACATCGCTCGCCAGCACGCCATATTGCACGTCCAGCCCCTCCGAGACTTCGGCGCTTGCGCGGAGCTGATCGTTGCCGAACACCGTCGCGGGCGTAGAGCCGACCAGATTGGCGAGCTGGTCGACCTTGAAGGGCGGATCGAGCGTCTGCCCGCCGCCGAACAGCGCGACTCCGCGCTCGGTGGTGTTGAGGCTGGTGCGGAATTCATGAAACGCGCCGTCTATTACCGCCTGAAAACCGGTGGTCTGGCCGGTTCCGATCGCCTGAAGCATCGTCTGGCGCAGGTCGCTCATCGCGCTGTCGATGGTGCCCATGCCGGCGTCGTAGATCGAAAGCGTCGTCGTCACCTGATGCCCGACGGCGGCATGCGCATCTGCCCGCGCCAGCATCGACCGCGCGGAAAGCACGCGCGGCGCGAGCGTGCCGAGGTCGGCATAGTCGAGCGCCTTTTTGCCGGTGGAGATGCGCTGTTGCGTAACGGCGAGGTCGCCCTGCGCGCGCTGGATCGCGCTCGCCATCGTCACCTGAAGCGGGATCGTCGCGACGCGGGTCATCGCACCATCTCGATCAATGTGTCATACATTTGGCTGGCGGTGGTGAGCACACGCGCGGCGGCGCTATAGCTGTTTTGCAGTACCACCATCTGCGAGAGTTCCTCGTCGAGATTGACGCCGGAGAAGCTGTCACGCCGGTTGACGGCATCGGCCTTGCGCGCATTGGCATCGGTGAAGCGCCCTTCGGCGAGGCTAGCGGCGGAACCTATGCCGCCCATAAGGTCGGATGTGTATCGCTCGATCGTCGCGGTGCCGTGCCCCGCGAAATCGCGCAAGGCGCCAAGCGCATTGGACATGCCGAGCGCGCCGCTGATGTCGCCCGCGCCCAATGCCCGCTGGCCCACCGCGATTCCCGGTTGCAATGTCGCCAGCGGAAGGCGGGAAGGATTGCCGATCAGTTCGCGCCGCACTTCGCCGCTTTCCAGCGCGGACCATCCGCCAGTCAGCCCCGATAGCGCTGTAAATGTGCGCCCGGTGCCAAGGCGATTGGTGGAATCAGACGGGATGGAGATGGTCGCCCCGGCTAGGCTGGCTTGCGGCGCGAACACAAAACGGCCTTTGGCGTCCAATGTGAAGCTGCCGAGCTGGCCAATGGGGCTGGCGTTCAGATCGGCCACCAGTTGCCCCATCGTGCCGCCGGTAAGGGGCGACAAAGTAGCGCGCGCCAGCTCCCGCCCGTCCGCATCGCGCAACAGCAGCTCCGTCGTTTCGCCGGTAGCAAAACCGTGCGGATCGGCGGCGATGAAACCTGTCGGCGTAAGCGCGCTGTCCGCGCTGATAATCACATCGTTCAGGCCGAAAAATTGCGAGAAGCCCGTGCCTGCCCGGTCGCTGGGCAGAGCGGGAGGCGGTACGCCCTGCCCAATGGAGACGCCGTTGAGGCTGGACGCAGCGGCAATCGTGAGCGTGCCGGTGGCGTCGATGCTAGCTGTGGCCGCGCCGCCCAGCCCGGCGTTGATCGCAAGGATCGCGTCATTGACGGTTGCCGCCGGTCCCAGCGCATCGAAATCGACGGTCGTCGATACGATCAGCGTGCCCTGCTTGTCCGTCACGGCGAACTGCGCCTGCCCGGTAAAGCCCAGCCGGTCGGTGGCGAGCAGGCCGGTCGGTCGCCCCGTAAGGCTGGGAGGCGGCGGCATCGCCGTCGCACTGTTGGATGCGCTGTTCACCGTCTCGGCGAGGCCGCCGAAAAGCAGGCCGATCCGGTCGCTGAAACCGGGAAGCACATTGTCGCGAAGGTTGATGAGGCCGCCAATCGTGCCGCCGCTGGCCGCGCCGGAAAGCTGTTCGCCGGTCAGCGCGCCGGGATTGCCCTTGTCGTCGGCGAAACGCACGAGGATGGGCGGATAATCCTCCTGCGCAACCCCGCCTCCCGGAGCCGCGTAATCGAGCTGACGCAGCTTGCGATCGAGCAGCACCACGCCATCCGCGCTGTCTATCGTCAGGCGCCCGTCCGGCTGATGCCGCACCGTCACCGCAATGAGGCCCGAAAGCTCCTCGACCGCCTGCATGCGCTGGTCGGCCGCGCCCGCCGCGCTGCGCCCCAGCCCTTCAAGCTGCTGCACTGTGCCGTTGAGGTCATGGATGCGGGCGAGCAGGCTGTTGATCCGATCGACGCCATAGCCGATCTCCGCCTCGACATCGGCCTTTATCTGCGCGGTGTCGCCGGAAAGCTGTTGCAGCGAAGAAATCGTGTCCTGCACCGCGCTGATGAATGTGCCGACCGTCTGCGGCGAATTGGGCAGCGCGGTCATGCCCGCCGCCGCCGCGGTGATGGCATCGATGCGTGCGGGAATGCCGCCTTCCGAGCCGGGCTGGCCGAGCAGCGCCTGGAGCCGGTCGAGATAGGTCGCCTCGACCTCCGCGCGGCCCGCATCGCCCGCGCGCGCATAGACGACATCTTCGAGAAAACGGTCGGCCACACGGGCAGGCTCGCCCACGGTGACGCCCGCAACGCGGCCTTGCACCACCGCGGTGCTGAGCGTCACTCTTTCCCGCGCATAGCCGGGAGTGCCGACATTGGAGATGTTGGTCGAGACGGTCTTGAGCGCAGCCTGCGCCGCCGCCAGCCCCGATGTGGCCGAGCCCATGATGTCGTTGAGCGACATCAGCGACCTGCCTCAGCGTAGAGGGAAAGGCGCGCGGAAAGCCTCATCGCTTGAGGTTGCTCACTTCCTGCAACATGTCGTCGACCGTGGTGATGATGCGCGAGGCGGCGCTATAGGCGCGCTGGAAGCGGATCATGTTGGTGAACTCCTCCGCCAGATCGACGGTGGACCCTTCCAGCGTCCCCGACGATATGGCCCCGGCGCCCAGCACCGTCGGTTCATTGAGCGCGGGCGCGCCCGACGCATCCGATGTCGAAAAGCCGTTGCCGGGAAGGCGGGTGAGGCCATCGGGGTTCGGGAAGGTCGCCAGCGGAAGCTGATAGAGAGCGCGGGCGGTGCCGTCCTCGAAGATGGCGCTCAAAACGCCCTGTTTGCTCACCTCGACCGAGGCGATGTTGCCGAGCAGCCCCCCGTTGACGATCGAACTAATCATCGCGCTGGGGCTGCCGAATTGCGTCAGGCCGTCAAGCCCGTTCTGGCTGCCGAAGTCGAGCTGGATCGGGTCCGCGCCCGCGCTGTTGGTCCAGACCGGCGTTATCGTGCCAAACAGGGCGGGCGAGCTGTTGGCGACATCGAGGCTGCCGTCAGGGTTGAAGATCACCGTGCCACTCGCCAGCAGGCCGTTGGCAGCGGTGACATCGCTCGCGGGCACCGCATAGATTTCCGCCTGCCACACATTGGGCGCGGTCTTCAGGAACGATAGCGACAGACGATGCGGGCCGCCCTGTGCATCGAACACATCGAGCGAGCGGGTGAAAGAGGGCGCGACCGTGGCCGTCGACATGTCGCCCACCGCATAGGCGCCAGCAAAGGCGGAGGTGGTCGATTGCAGGTTGGCGCGCATTTGCAGGCGGCTGGTCGCGGTCGCTGTGCCGGTCAGCTCGCCCACGCGCACCGGAGTAAGTGCCGACAAATTGCCTGTGTTCACATACGCGCCGTTATTGTCGAGCGCCCAGCCCTGAAGATAATAGCCCGCGCTATTGCGCAGATAGCCCTCCTCGTCCGGCCGGAACGACCCGGCGCGGGTGAAGGAAACGGCGTCGGTCGCGCCGGTGCCGGTGCGGGTGACGAAGAAGCCCGCGCCGTCTATGCCGAGATCGGTGGTGCTGGACGATGCCTGAAGCAGCCCCTGTTTCGAGATGAGCGCATGGGGCGCGGCAGCGACGCCTCCCGCCGAATAGGAGGTCGAAACCGTCCCGTCCGTCACGAGCGAACGGAATTGCGCCTCGATGCTTTTGTAGCCGACGGTGTTGATGTTGGTGATGTTGTCGGCGACCGTCGCCATCGCGCTCGATTGCGCGGAAAGGCCGGAGACGCCGGCATAAAGGGCTGAATACAGGCTCAAGGCGAAGGTCCTCCATGCGGGGTGGACATGCGCGCGCACCCCTGCATGACCATTATAGGATGACGCACAGACCACCCCAAAATCCCTCGCTCTGCGGCTCATATTCCCTCTTTTGCCCGACCCGGAAAATTTTGCCGCCCGCCCGTCCTATAATGGAGGGAAGCGCCTGGTTCGGGGAGAGACATGCTCAAGATTCGGCTGCGCAACGGGGAGAAGATGGTGGTCAACGGCGCCGTGCTGCGTGCCGCTGGGCCAACAACGCTCTGGCTGGAAAATGACGCGGCGATCCTGCGCGGACGGGAGGTCATGCGGCCGGAAGAGGCCGATACGCCCGCCCGGCGCCTTTATTTCGCGTGCATGATGGCCTATCTCGACCGCGAGAATCAGCAGAACCATCAACTCACCATCGTCTCCCTGCTGGGCGACCTGATGAGCGCGCTGGAAACGCTGGGCGCCAAGGCGAGCTGCGCCGCCATGGCCTGCGACGTTGCCTGCGGGCAATATTATCGCGCGCTCGCCCATTGCCGCGAACTGATCGACCATGAAAAGACGCTGCTCGACGAGGCGGCGCGGCACCTGCCGAACTGACGCCGCATGCGTGCCTCGCTCGCCGATGCCGCCCGCGCGATCGCGCATCTGCCGCTGGAGTCGGTTTACGGGCAGGTCGCGGCGGTTCAAGGCGCGGTGATCGAGGTCGAAGGGCTGCTCGGCCATGCCAGCATCGGCGCGCATATACGGCTCGAATGCGAGGACGAACCGCTCGATGCGGAGATCATCGGGCTGGACCGGGGCATCGCGCATTGCCTGCCTTTCACCGAGCCGCGCGGGCTGGCGACAGGCGCGCGCGCGCATGTTTCGGCGGGGCAGGACAGGATCAGGCCGTCACGCGGATGGCTGGGGCGAATGGTCGACGGCCTTGGCCGACCGGTCGATGGCAAGGGGCCGCTGCCGCAAGGCGGAACGCCAAGGCCGATGCGGGCGGAACCGCCGCCCGCCGCCGCGCGCATGCGGGTGGGCGAACGCATCGACACAGGGGTTCGCGCACTCGATCTGTTCGCGCCGCTGTGCTCCGGCCAGCGGCTGGGCCTGTTCGCCGGCTCCGGCATCGGCAAATCCGTTCTGCTTTCCATGCTGGCCCGCTGGACCCGGTGCGATGTCGCGGTGGTCGGCCTGATCGGTGAACGCGGCCGCGAGGTTCAGGAGTTTATCGAGGACGATCTGGGGCCGGAGGGACTGGCGCGATCGGTGGTGGTGGTGGCGACATCGGATGCCCCCGCGCTGATGCGGCGGCAGGCGGCGTGGACCACGCTGGCCATCGCCGAACATTTTCGCGATGCGGGCCTGCATGTGCTGTGCCTGATGGATTCGGTCACGCGCTTCGCCATGGCGCAGCGCGAGATCGGCCTTGCCAATGGCGAACCGCCTGCATCGCGCGGCTATACGCCCTCTGTTTTCGCGGAGCTGCCCCGCCTGCTGGAGCGGGCCGGGCCGGGCGAAGCGGGGCAAGGCAGCATTACGGGGCTTTTCACCGTGCTCGTCGATGGCGGCGACCATGACGAGCCGGTGGCGGACGCCGTGCGCGGCATATTGGACGGGCATGTGATCCTCTCGCGTTCCATTGCGGAAAAGGGCCGCTATCCCGCGGTCGACCTGCTCAAGAGCGTGTCGCGGACATTGCCCCATAGCCTCTCCGGCGCGCAAAACGCCGCGCGGATGGAAGCACGCGCGCTGCTCTCGCTGCATGACGACATGGAGGAGATGGTGCGTCTGGGCGCTTATCGCGCGGGCAGCAACCCGGAGGTGGACCGCGCCATGGCGCTCGCCCCGCGTATCGAGGAGATGTTGCGGCAGGGGAAGGACGACAAGGGCGATGCCGATGCGGCCTTTGCGGCCCTCGCGGATATTGTCGCGACACCGGGCGGCGACATCGAAACGGAGGGCAAGCGATGAAAACGCCCTATGATCCCGTGGTCCGGCTTGGCAGGCGCGAGACGGAAGCGATGCGCCTCGCGTTGCGCGCGGAGATGGACCGGATTGCCGAGCTGGCCGATGCGGCGGGCGTATTGGCAGAACGTGTCAGGCGCGAATGTGACGTCGCCGCCATGGACTGGACGATCTCGACGCATGACTGGGTGCGCGCGCGCCACGCACAGGCAGAGGAGATAGAACGACGACGCGCGGATGCGGAAACGGAGCTGACGCGGCTGCGCGCGCTGGCGAGGGAAGCCTATGGTCGCCTGCGCGCCGCCGAACGCGCGACCGCGACATGGATCGACAAGGCACGCGAACAAGAACAGCGCAAGGAACAAGCCGAGGCCGACGATCTTTCCTCCGCCCGGAGGCTGTTGACGCTGCGCCGAAAGAGCAAATGGCAGGCGGGGCGAAAGCATGACGCGCGCGGTTGACCTTGCGGCGCTGACCCCGCAACAACGCGCGGCGACGATCCTCTCCTCCGCACGCGCGGATCTCTCCGGGCGGCTGTGGCGCGCCGCGCTGGGCAGCCTGAGCGATGAGGATGCGCCTCCGCCATGGAGCCCCGCATTGCCCGGAAGCGAGCGGGCCGCAACGGACATGGACGCCCTGCTGGCGGCGCTGACACAGGTTCCAACGCCAAAGCCTGCGGTGGTTGAGCCAACTGGCGGAAGCGCCATTGTCACCTCGCCGAAAGCGCTGTCAGAGGCCAATGCGCCGCCGACGCGCGCCATGGCCTTGCCCGATGCGAACCGGCACTATGTTCCCGCGCTCGACGATGCTTCCCGGCGCACCGGCATCCCGGCATCCGCACTCGCTGCGATCATCGACGCGGAGGCCGGACGCGGCGCGAAGGGCGGATGGAACGTCCTTTCGCGCAACCCCCGTTCCAGCGCGGCGGGCCTCGGCCAGTTTCTCAGCAGCACATGGATGGGGCTGGCGCGCACTCCCGGCACATGGCTCAACCGCGAGGCGCGAGTGCGCGGCCTGGTCGACGGCGAGGGGCAACTTGCGGAGCAGGCCCGCGGCGCTCTGCTGGCCATGCGCTATGATCCGAAGGCCGCAATTGAAACCGTCGCCGACTATGCGCGCGCCAACCTAGACCGATTGCGCGAGCGCGGCGTCACGATCGGCACGGATGCAACGGCGATCGCCCGCGCGGCCTATATCGGCCATCATCTCGGCGCAGGAGACGCGCTGCGCTTCTATAATGGCACATTGGGCGAGGCGCGGGCGCGCATCCTGCTAACCGCCCAGATCGGCGGGGACAAGGCGGCGCAACGCACCCTTTCCGCAGGCAATGCGACCGCCGCCCACCGCACATGGCTGTTCGGTCATATCGACCGCAATGTCCGGCCGGAGCGCTATGACGCGGGGAAATTACAGGATAAGTATTCCTACTTATAGGATGTTTCAGGATAAGTAGAAGCCCTATCCCTCATGATCGTCCCCGGCAGCAAGATGCTGCACATCGCATTGCTCAGGGGATAACCAATGTCGAAATCCACCGAATTGCTAGAGGCCGCCGTCGCGCAGGTTCTCGCCAATCGCCCGGCCGAAGGCGAGCGCCCGACCGCGCGCCAGCGCGCCGCCATCGATCGCGCTTTCCATTCCGTGATGAAGATCATCGCGCCGCGCATCCGCCACTTCATCAAACAATATGGCCTGACCGCCCATTGGGAGGACGCCGAACAGGTCTGCGCCATCGGCGTGCATCGCGCCATCGAAGCCTATGACCCCGAAAAGGCGATGTTCACCACCTTCGTCAACTGGCAGCTTCGCGGCGAGCTTCAGGGTTTGCGCTTTCGCCTGATGGACGACCAGCGCCCTTCCGCCAAAAAGGTCGAGGCGACGACTATTTCGCTGCATGCCATGGAACGCGGGCCGGATGGCGAGGACATGGCGCTCGAAGCGCTGATCGAGGATGAGGCCGCGCTGGACCGCACCGAGGCCTGCGCCGCGGATCATCTGGCCGGGCAAACCTGTCAGGCGCTGATGGATGAATATGTGCGCCATTTGCGGGCGGTCGGCATTGCCCAGCTCAAGCGGAAGGCCAGCGCCGCGCCGACCGTCAAGCGCCGCCGGGAAACATCGAACGCCCTGCCCAAATATGTTCACAGCCGTTCCACCCAGATCGACCCCGAAGAGTTGCGCAAGCTCGACGAGCGCATCGAGCGCGACCGCGAGATCGTCAGTCGGCACCTCTTCGGGCAGGACGATGGCGACAGCGCCGATCTTGGCGCCGACCTCACAAAGGAACGAATCCGCCAGATCACGCGCCGCGCCGCGCGCCTGATGAGCGAACTGGCCTCAGACAATCCGCGCTTCGCGGCAATGTGTGAGGGCGAGGGCACGGGCGAGGGCGACGAAAACGCCTGTGACAACGGGAAATATACACCCGTCACCCTGCTGCCGCCCGGAAACCACGGATCGTCCGACGACCCCGAAGTGCGTGTCACCGACCCCGGCGAAGCATCGTTGGACACAGTCGCCACCCATGCCGCCGCCGGGCTATCCCGGCCCGCCGCCTCACACTGAATCGGTCATAGCCAAATCCCCGGACTGAACCGTTTCGGCGGTTGAAACAGGCGCCCTTCCTGCCCGGAAGCGGCGCCTTTTCGCGCTTCTGGGCATGGACGCTGTTCATTTGCACCATTTGGGACTAGATTTTCGAAGGAATATATACCCCGGCGAAAGCCATGCATGATAGGGCGCTCGCCTCAGTCCTGCTCAGGAAAGCAATGCCCATGTCGGCCGATCATTTCCCTCTGTTTTTCGCGGCCCAAGCCGTGCGCGCGGCGTCATGATCGAACAAGTCAGCCTATCCGCGCGGCGATCCGCCGGCAAACGAATTGGCGCCGTGCGCCGCGCGCAGACCAGTCCATCAGCTATTGCGGTCGATCCCTATCGCTCCATCGCCTTCCCCAATGCGATCCGCCAGATGCGCCAGCGCGCGGGCATCGCGTCGCTACTGGCGCTCTCGGAGCTGCTGCCCGGCATACCCTATATCCGCCTGTCCAAGATCGAGCGGGGCGAGGTGTTCGCGCGGGCGGCGGAGCTGATCGAGATAGCGCGCGTCATCGGGCTGGATGACCCCGGCGCGCTGCTGGTCGATGTCGAGGACGAAGCCTATTCGATCGAGAGCTGGGCGCGGTCGCGAGGCGAGATCGCCTCGTTCAGTCGTGAAACCGAAGAGCTGGCGATCCTGCTCGCCGCCGCCTTTCGCCGCCGTCGCGCCCATGACCCGGCGCTGACGCTCGCTGCCTTGCAACAGCATTATGGCCTTGCCGCCGTGATCGTCTCGCGCATCGAAAATGCGGTGAAGCCGTTCAACCGCTGGAACGGGGACATCATGACATCGCTGTGCGCCCTGTTTGCGGCGGAGGACCGGATGGCGCTGAGCGCGTTTCTGCGGGAACAGCATGAGGACGGCGTTCTTGCCGAATGGATCGCGCGGATCGCTGGGGCGAACGAACGGGAAGAGCGGACGCGCGAGCGCATGAGCGCGCTGCGCACCCAGCTGGACCACTTGCAGCGCGGTGCGAAGGCGTCACCCCTTCCCGCATCACCGCGCCCTTGCCCCCCTGAAGGCGGCCGCCAGCTTCTGATCGTCGGGGTTCCGCTCGGTGACGGGCTGATCGAACCCTTTCCCAACCCGCAGCATATCGCGCCGCCACCGGGCAGCGGAGCCAATGCCTATGCGTTGCGCATGTGCCGCGCCTCGCTCGGCGCGGCGATCCCCGGCGGCGCGGTGCTGATCGTCGATCCGGACCGATACCCGGTGAACGGCGGGCTGGCGGTGCTCAGCGAAGGCGCGGGCCTGCGCGTGCTTGTAGTGAGCACGGACGGCGAAGGCCATCTGCATGGCCGCAGCAGCAACCCGCCAAAGGACATCGCGCTCGACGCGGTGGAGCCTTCCGCGCTGGCTATGGTCACGGCGGTGCTGTTCCCCTGAATTCGCGCGTCGGTGCATCGCGCGCCACTGGCGACGGGCGCGACAATGCATTACCATTCCATAATGCGCTCAGGCCGAATCTGGCGGCGTCAGCTCTCGCGATAGTTCCGGCATGTCGCGAACAGGCAGGGGATGGATGATGACTGACGCTCGTGCACCCGCGAACAAGGCTATCCGGCTGGCGCTGGCAGCGATCATCGCGCTGTTGCCGGTGGCAGCGGTGAGCGATCCGGCCCCTCAGGTCACACTGGCGATCCCCGGCTCCGGCGACCCGCGCAGCGGCACGGTAGAACGCTTCACCCTCGGCTTTTCCGAAGCGATGGTCGCTCTGGGAGATCCGCGCGCGGCGGCGCCCGCCAAGAGCGATTGTCCGGTCGCCGCGACCGGACGCTGGATCGACCAGCAGACCTATGTGTTCGAATTCGCGAGCGCGCTGCCCGGCGGTGTGTCCTGCCAGATAGGCCTGCGCGATGGGCTTGCCAGCGCGCGCGGGGTGAGCATTGGCGGCACGCGCAGCTTCACCATAGACACCGGCGGCCCTTCGGCCCGCGCCGTGCTTGCCGGTGACTATAGTGAGATAGAGGAAGGGCAGGTGTTTCTGGTCGCTGCCAATGTGGCGCCCGATCTGCGCAGCATATCCGCCTATGGCTATTGCGCGGTCGAGGGCATTGGCGAGAAGATCGCGCTCGATGTGCTGCCCGCCGCGACGACCGAAACGATCCTGACCGGGCTGGGCGAGGAAAGCTGGTATCGCCGCAATTTCATGGGCGATGCGGGTCTGCCCGAAGCGCTGCCCGCCGCCAAGGCCGACCGGGCGAAAGCGCTCTCGCGCGTCGTGGCGGTCAAATGCCGCCGCCCGCTGCCGCCCGGAAAGGACATGGCGCTGGTTTGGGACAGCCGCATCGCCGACGCGCATGGCAAGGCGGCAGGCCGCGACCAGCGCTTCGACTTCACGGTGCGCGAGGCCTTTGCCGCCCGCTTCGAATGTCCGCGCGTCAACCAGCGCGCGGGCTGCGACCCGGTGCAACAGCCGCATGTCCGCTTCACCGCCCCGATTGCCCGCGCGTCCGCGCTGGCGGTGAGGATGACGCTGGCGGACGGCACGGTGCGCACGGCAAAGCTCTCCGATGATGACAGGAGCGCGGCGGAAATCTCCGATGTGTTCTTCGACGCGCCCCTGCCGGAGCTGACCGAGGCGACGATCACCCTGCCCCAAGGCATTAAGGACGCGAGCGGGCGCACGCTGGAAAACGCAGCCCGCTTCCCGCTCAGGGTGAAGTTCGACCGGATGCCGCCGCTGGTGAAGTTCGCTGCGCCCTTTGGCATTCTGGAGGCGAAGGAAGGCGGCGTCCTGCCGGTCACGGTGCGCGCCGTCGAGCCTGCGCTCGCTCGCACGGTTACGGCGATCAGCGGCGCGAGCATGCGTATCGGCAACATGCAGAACGCCGACCGCGACATCGCCGAATGGCTGCGCAAACTCGATGACGCGGAGGACAGCGACTATCGCGACGAGCCGGACGGCAAGGGCGGCACGCACACGGTCAATTACACCGGCACGAAATCGCTGCTCGCGGACAAGGGCAGCGCGATGAAGCTCGATCTGCCCGGCAAGGGCAAGCAGTTCGAGGTCGTCGGCATCCCGCTCGACAAGCCGGGTTTCTATGTGGTCGAGCTGGCCAGCCCCGCGCTGGGGCAGGCATTGCTGGGACGAAAGGCGACGCGCTATGTTTCAGCCGGCGCGCTCGTCACCAACATGGCGGTGCATTTCAAATGGGGACGGAACGGCTCGCTCGCATGGGTGACGGCGCTCGACAGCGGGGCACCCGTAGGCGGCGCGAACGTGCGCATCACAGACAGTTGCACCGGCGAGGAATATGCCGAAGGCCGGACGGACGGGCAGGGAAGGCTGGTCGTGAAGTCCGGCCTGCCCGAACCGGAAACCTATGGCAGTTGCAACGGAACCGTCCATCCGCTGATGATCTCGGCCCGCACAGGCGACGACATGAGCTTCACGCTGACCGGCTGGGGCGAAGGCATCCGCCCCTATGATTTCGACTTGCCCTATGGCTGGTCCGCGCGCGAGGACATCATCCACACCATCTTCGACCGCACGCTAGTACGCCAAGGCGAAACGGTGAACATGAAGCAGATCATGCGCCGCCCGATTGACACGGGCTTTGGCTATCCGGGCGCGGTGAAGGGCATATTGCGGCTCAGCCATCGCGGATCGGACACGCAATTCGAAATGCCGCTGAATATCGACCTGAACGGTATCGGCGAGGCACGCTGGACCGCGCCTCAGGGCGCACCGATGGGCGACTATGACCTGCAATTCGTAATCGGCGACCGCACCGTGTTTTCCAGCCAGTCTATCCGGGTCGATGAATATCGCCTGCCGACCATGCGCGCGACCATAAGCGGGCCGAAGCAGGAGCTGGTTCGCCCCGCCAATGTGCCGCTCTCGCTGTTCGTGGGCTATCTTTCGGGCGGCGGCGCGCCGGGCCTTCCCGTCGCAGTGCGCACCGCGTTCGACACCGGATATAGCACGCCTTCGGGCTGGGATGGATGGAGTTTCGGCGGTGCGGACATCAAGGAAGGCATGACCCGGCTCGACGATAATGGCGAGGCGCCGTCACGGCCCTTGCCCTATTCCCAGACGATCCCGGTAACGCTCGATGCCAATGGCATAGCGCAGACCTCCGTCGAGATCGGCCAGCCTGTCGACGATGAAATGGGCCTGACGGTCGAGATGGATTATCAGGACGCCAATGGCGAAACACTGACCGCATCGCGGCGCGTCGCGCTGCATGCGTCAGCCTTGCGCCTTGGCGTGCGCACCGATGGCTGGCTGATGCGCGACAATGACCTGCGCCTAAAATTCGTCGCACTCGATCTCGATGGCAAGCCCAAGGCGGGGCAGCGCGTGTCGCTCGCTCTCTACAGCCGCGAGATCATAACGGCGCGGCGGCGACTGATCGGCGGCTTCTATGCCTATGACAATCAGGAGAAAGTCACCCGGCTGGGCGCCCAATGCGCGGCCACTACAGACAAGCAAGGGCTGGCGGAGTGCGCGCTCAAACCCGGCGTTTCCGGCGAGGTGACGGTGGTGGCGACCACCACCGATGCGCAGGGCAATGTCGCGCGGGCGGTGCGCTCTGTATGGCTCGCGGGCAAGGACGATTGGTGGTTCGGCGGCGACAATGGTGACCGCATGGACCTGGTCCCCGAACAAAAGACCTATAAGGCGGGCGAGACGGCGAAGTTTCAGGTGCGCATGCCCTTCCGCAGCGCCACCGCTCTGGTGACGGTGGAGCGCGAGGGCGTGCTTTCCAGCTTCGTGACCAAACTCTCCGGCACCAATCCCGTGATCGAGGTGGAGATGCCGTCTGCCTATGCGCCCAATGTCTATGTTTCCGTCATGGCGGTGCGCGGGCGGATCGGCGGGTTCAGGCTGTGGCTGGCGGATCTCGCGCGGCGATGGAACCTGCCTTTCTTCAGCCGCGAGGGCGCATCCCCCACCGCGCTCGTCGATCTTTCCAAGCCCAGCTATCGCATCGGCATCGCCAGGGTGCAGGTCGGCTGGGAAGGGCACAGACTCGCGGTCGACGTGAAGGCCGACAAGGCGAAATATGCGATCCGCGAGACTGCGCAGGTCGATGTCGCGGTGCATATGCCCGATGGCACGCCCGCAAGAAGCGCGGAGATCGCCTTTGCCGCGGTGGACGAAGCGCTGCTTCAGCTCTCGCCCAATGAAAGCTGGAACCTGCTCGACGCGATGATGGGCGAGCGCACGCTCGATGTGCTCACGTCCACCGCGCAGACGCAGGTGGTGGGCAAGCGCCATTATGGCAGGAAGGCCGTGGAAGCGGGCGGCGGCGGCGGCAATGATTCGGGCGTCACCCGCTCCGATTTCCGCCCCGTGCTGCTGTGGAAAGGCCGGGTGAAGCTCGATTCGAGCGGGCATGCGCGGGTCGCCGTGCCGCTCTCGGATAACCTCTCCTCTTTCCGCATGGTTGCGGTGGCGACATCGGGCATGGAGCTTTTCGGCACCGGCACGACCAATGTGCGCACCGCGCAGAACCTCACCATCTATCCCGGTGTGCCGCCGCTGGTGCGCGGAGGCGATTTTTATGGCTCGACCTTCACCCTGCGCAACGGATCGGACAAGCCGATGACCGTCACTGCGCGGGTGAAACTCTCTCCTGCTGTCGCCACTGGCGCGCCACTCACGGTGACGATCCCCGCCGGGGGCGCGGCGCCGGTGACATGGAATTTGCGCGTGCCTGATGGTGTCGGCCAGCTCCAATGGACGGTCGAGGCCCGCGCGGCGGACGGCAAGACGAGCGACCGCGTGGTCACCTCGCAAACCATTGCGCCCGCAGTGCCGACCGAAGTCTGGGCCGCGAGCCTCGTGCGCGCGGGGCCGGGCGTTTCGCTCCCCATAGCGCCGCCCGTGGGCGCCCTGCCCGGCGGCTATGTCGATGTGAAACTGTCAGATGGCCTAGCGCCCCCGCTCTCCGGGGTGCGTGCCTATATGCTCGCTTACCCCTATAACTGCATCGAGCAGCGCACGTCTCGCGCCATCGCGCTGGGCGATGCGGGCATGTGGAACGGCATAGCCGGATCGCTGCCGACCTATCTCGATAGGGACGGCCTGCTCCGCTATTTCCCGAACGACCAGCTTGGCGGATCGCCGGAGCTGACCGCCTATATCCTCTCCGCCACGGCGGCGGCGGGCTATGGGGTTCCCGAAGCGCCCAAGGGCCGGATGATCGAGGCGATGAAGGCGGTGGTCGAAGGACGCCTCGCCCGCGATGCCGATGGCCCATCGGACAACCGCGTGCTGAAGATCGCGGCGCTGGGTGCGCTGGCCCGCAATGGTGCTTCGACCCCCGCGCTCGTCGGGTCGATCGACATGGTCCCCGCCGACATGCCCACCGGCACGCTCGCCGAATGGATGACGATCATCGACCGAACGCCGGGGCTGGGCAATGCCGCCGCCTTGCGCAGCGCGGCGGAACAGGTGTTGCGCCGCCGCCTCGTCTATGAGGGCACACGGCTCGACCTCGCCGACCGGGATAATGCGCCATGGTGGATGATGGTCAGCAGCGACGAGATGGCGATCCGGGCGCTCGACGCGGTGCTGGGCCGCAAGGGATGGGAGAGCGACGTGCCGAAAATGATGGTTGGCGTCGCATCGCGGCAGATGCGCGGCCATTGGGATACCACGCCCGCCAACGCCTGGGGCGCGATCGTGGCGCGGCGCTTCGCCAGCCTCTATCCGGCGAGCGCGATAGCCGGCACCACTAGCGTTTCGCTCGGCAGCGCGACCCGCACGATGCGCTGGCCCGCGCCCGCAGACGCCAAGCCGCTGCGCCTGCCGCTTGTCCGTGGAACGCTTGCGCTCAGCCACCCGGACAGCGCCGGACCATGGGCAACGGTGAGTGTCTCGGCCGCCGTGCCGCTGCGCCAGCCGCTGTTCGCGGGATACCGCATCAGCAAAGTGGTCAGCTTCCTCTCGCGCAAGAACAAGGACCGGATCACGCGCGGCGATGTCATCAAGGTGAGCATCACCGTCGACGCGAGCGCGGAACGCAACTGGGTGGTGGTGAGCGATCCGGTGGTGCCGGGCGGAACGATCCTCGGCGGGCTGGGCGGCCAGTCCGGCATGTTCGGCGATGCGACATCGGGCGGCGAAGGGGTGCAGCCCAGCTACGTCGAGCGCGGGCAGGATGCGTGGCGCGGCTATTTCGCATGGGTGCCCGCGGGCCGCTTTACGGTGGAATATGCGGTGCGGCTCAACAGCCCCGGTCGGTTCGGCCTGCCGCCGACCCGTGTCGAGGCGATGTACGCGCCCGAAATCCGCGCGCAACTGCCCAATGGCAGGGTGAACGTGGCTGCGCGATAAGGGCGAATGGAGCGGCTCAAGCAATTCGGACATTGGGTTCGCGGGCACTGGCGCTGGGGCGCGCTTATCGTCCCGACGCTCGCGCTCTTGACGCTCTATGTGCTCACCCTGCCTCCCGCCATGCCCGACTATGACGCGGTGGTGGACGCATGGCACCCAAGTGAAGCCTGGCTCTATGATCGGGACGGCAATCTGATCGACAGCGAGCGCGTCGACTTTCAGGCGCGGC
Organism: uncultured Sphingobium sp.; assembly: GCA_964408525.1. Taxonomy (GTDB): domain Bacteria; phylum Pseudomonadota; class Alphaproteobacteria; order Sphingomonadales; family Sphingomonadaceae; genus Sphingobium. Next base: position 29,385 of record CAYOZY010000008.1, read on the forward strand.
GGCTGGCATGGCAGTCGCTCGACCAGATCAGTCCGGCACTGGCGGACATAGTCGTCGCGGCGGAGGACCGGCGCTTCTTCTATCATGCCGGGGTGGATTGGCTGGCGCTGGCGAATGTGGCGCGGGCGCGGATGACCGGCGGCAAAGGGCGCGGCGCCTCGACCATATCGATGCAGCTCGCCGCGTTCCTAGCGCCCGAACTCGCCCGCCCCGGCGCGCGCGGATGGCGCGACAAGGCCCGCCAGATGCGTGCGGCAATGGCGCTGGAGGACCGCTGGAGCAAGGAGCAGATATTGACTGCCTATCTCAACCTCGCTCCCTTTCGCGGCGAAGCGCAGGGCGTGGGCGCGGCGGCGCTGAGCCTGCTCGGAAAATCCCCTGCCGCTCTTTCCCGGCAGGATGCATTGCTGCTCACCGCGCTCCTGCCCAATCCGATGGCTGGACCGGGGCAGGTGGCCGCGCGCGCCTGTCGCCTCGGCAAGCTTTCCGATTGCAAGCCGCTGCAACAGGCCGCGGCGAACATGCTCTCGCCGCGTCGTGCCGCCATGCTCGACCCCGGCCTCGCGCCCCATCTCGCCGCGCGCCTCCTCGACAAGCCGGGATTGCGCATCACCACCACGTTGGATGCGCGCATCCAGCAGATCGCCT